>JAURXE010000388.1 GCA_030654635.1 Pseudomonas sp. | reverse complement strand
AATCAGGATCTGGACTGGTACCTCTCGGCCGACCTGACCCAGCGCAATGATCAGTTCGACGGCGACGGCCAGCGCATTCCCCAGGACACCTCCCAGGGCAGCGCCATGGACACTGAAACCTATGACCTGCAGGGGCGTTTTGGTTACGCCATCGACCCGGATAAAAAACTCAGCCTGTCGTTGCAGGACTATAAGGACCAGCAGGACAGCGACTACACCCAGCGCTCAATCGACGGTGAGGCGGTGGCGGTCAAGGGCCTGAAACTGGCCGATCAGCCTTACACCCATAACCAGGCGATCAACCTCAATTACAGCGATCAGGACCTCTACGGCCAGGGCCTGCTGGTGGAAAGCTACTGGCGCCGCGCCGATGCGCTGTTCTTCCCGGATCGCCCGCGCGGCAAGGCCGGGGTTTCGGATAACAACAGCGTGCAAGATATTTTTGGCTTGCGCGCCGCGGTCGACAGCCCCTTGCCGCCGATTGGCGCGGCCAGCGGCAATCTGGTGTGGGGCGCGGATTATCAGAACGAGCGCAGCCGCCAGCGCGGCGACCGCTATGCCATCAACGGCCTGGAGTACCACAAAACCGGCACCACCTATGAGCTGGGCCCGGATGTGGAAACTGGCACCAAGGCGCTGTTCGGGCAAATGTCCTGGGATATCGCCGACTGGACCCTGCGCGGCGGCGTGCGGCGTGAATGGATCGAGGCGGATGTGGCGGACAGCATCGCCTACGGTGAAATCTGGCAGACCGGCAACCGGGCGACCCTGCCGGGCGGCAGCCTCAAGTATGACGACACGCTGTATAACCTCGGCGCGGTGTATCACCTGAGCAGGCAGCAGGATTTGTTCGTCAACTTCAGCCAAGGCTTCTCACTGCCGGATATTCAGCGCTTCTTGCGCGACGTCAACAGTCGCTTCGATATCCAGACCCTGAATGCCCAGGCGATCAAGGTCAACAGCTACGAGGCCGGCTGGCGTGGCGATTGGCAGCAATGGCAGGCGGCGGTGACGGTCTACGAGAACAGCTCGGATGTGACCCAGTATTACGATGCGACCGACCGGGTGCTGCGCCTGGTCAACCAACAAGAACGGGTGCGCGGGGTGGAGAGCAGTCTGACCTACTACCCGGTCGAGCATTGGTCGGTGGGTGGCACCTACGCCTGGACCAAAGGCGAAACCCAGCAAGACGGCCAATGGCTGGACCTGCCGGCGACCCGGGTGTCGCCGGCGAAAACCACCGCCTTCGTCGGCTACAGCCAAGACAGCTACAACCTGCGCCTGCAGGCCATGCAGTTGGCCGACTACAGCGGCGCCGCCAAAGACGGCACGGGTCGCGACATCGACGGCTATACCTTGGTCGATCTGCTTGGCTCGCTGGAGTTACCGACCGGCCGGCTGGACGGCGGCATCTACAACCTGGGTAATCTGACCTATGAGAACCTGTTTACCCAGGCCAATGCCCGCGAGCCTTTTCCGAATGCCGAGGGTCGCACCCTGGCGGTCAGTTATTCGCTGGATTTGTAAGCGGGTTTAGCGGTTTATTGTTCAAGCCCGGCCGCGCGGCCGGGCTTGAGCGACAGACTTAGCGACTGGCCAGCAAGGCCTGACCGCGGACGATGGCGGCGCGTACCTGGTTGGGTGCGGTGCCGCCGATATGGTCGCGGGCGTTTACCGAGCCTTCCAGGGTCAGTACGGCGAACACGTCGTCATCGATCTGGGTGCTGAAGGTGCGCAGCTCTTCCAGGCTCATTTCGGCCAGGTCTTTGCCGCTTTGCACGCCGTATTTCACCGCGTGGCCGACGATCTCGTGGCAGTCACGGAACGGCAGACCTTTGCGCACCAGATAGTCGGCGAGATCGGTGGCGGTGGAGAACCCGCGCAGGGCCGCTTCGCGCATCACCTCGCGCTTGGGCTTGATCGCCGGCACCATGTCGGCGAAGGCGCGCAGCGAGTCACGCAGGGTGTCGGCGGCGTCGAACAGCGGTTCTTTGTCTTCCTGGTTGTCCTTGTTGTAGGCCAGCGGCTGGCCTTTCATCAGGGTCAACAAGCCCATCAGCGCGCCGAATACCCGGCCGCTTTTGCCGCGCACCAGTTCCGGAACGTCGGGGTTTTTCTTCTGCGGCATCATCGAGGAGCCGGTGCAGAAACGATCCGGCAGGTCGATAAAGCGAAACTGCGCCGAGGTCCACAGCACCAGTTCTTCGGAGAAGCGCGACAGGTGCATCATGGCGATGCTGGCGGCGGCGCAGAACTCGATAGCGAAATCCCGGTCGGACACGCCAT
>JAURXE010000384.1 GCA_030654635.1 Pseudomonas sp. | reverse complement strand
AAATGCACCACTCCCTGCAGCGCCTGGCGCAACTACCGAGCAACAGCCTGATCTACTGCACCCATGAATACACCCTGAGCAATCTGCGTTTTGCCCAGGCCGTTGAGCCGCATAATCCCGAGATCGCCCAACGCTTGGCCAGCGTCATCGCCTTGCGTGCCGAGGGACACAACACACTGCCCTCGACCCTGGCTTTGGAGCATGCCACCAACCCTTTTTTACGCTGCCATGAAAGCGCCGTTAAGCAACAAATCGACCGACGGGACAATTGCCAGCACGCCAGCGCCGAAGCGGTATTTGCCAGCTTGCGGGCCTGGAAAAACCAGTTTTGACTCGGCGCTGCTCCCCCCGCGCCAATCAGGATAACTTGACCACCCCGGGGGCGATTCCTAGAATCGCCGAACTTTTCGCGTGGATCACCACCCAGCTGATGCCCAGTTCGACTCGCAAAATCATCGACCCAAAGGCATTCGCACGCGGCGGGCGCACACTCTGTGTGTGCCTCGCCCTGATCCTGGCCGGCTGTCAGACGCAAGGCAATCGCCCTGCCGATCCGCAAGCCGATAGCGAGCGGATGGCGCTTGAACACCCCGTCAACTGGAGCGAAACCGCTAAACCGCAAGAGCCGACCGATGTCTGGGAACGCATTCGCAGCGGTTACCAGTTACAAGACGAAATCGGCATTAACCCACGCATTGAGCGCCAGCGCCTGTGGTTTGCCAGCAACCCAGTGTCGGTTGAAAGGTCTAGCCAACGCGGCAGCCCTTATATTCATTACGTGGTCGAGCAACTCGATGAGCGCAACATGCCCATGGAGTTGGCGCTACTGCCAATAATTGAAAGCGCCTACAACCCACTGGCCTATTCGCCCTCCAACGCCGCTGGCATCTGGCAGTTTATTCCGGCGACCGGGCGCAGCTTTAATTTACGCCAGACCAACTGGTATGACGGCCGCCGCGACATCGTGGCCTCGACCGTTGCCGCGCTGAGTTACCTCACCCGCCTGCACGACATGTTTAACGGCGATTGGTTACTCGCCCTGGCCGCCTATAACTCCGGCGAGGGCACCGTCAGCCGGGCCATTGAACGTAACCAAAAACTCGGCTTGCCAACCGACTACTGGAACCTGCCACTTCCCAAGGAAACCCAGGATTACGTGCCCAAACTGCTGGCCCTATCGCAAGTGATCAACAGCCCAGAAGCCTATGGTATCGACCTCAACCCGGTTGCCAATCAGCCCTACTTTGAAGTGGTCGAATTCAAGCAGCGCCTGCAGTTGTCGAGCGTTGCCGAGATGGCCCAAGTCGAAGAGGCGGAAATCCTTCAGCTCAACCCAGCCTTCAAAAAAGGCGTCACCATTGACGGCCCGCAACACGTTCTGGTGCCCAGCGAAAAAGCCGAAATACTGGCCGCTAATTTATTGCTGATGAAGCCCCAGCCACAACTTGACTGGCGCCAACACCGGGTTCGCAAAGGTGAAAACCTGGCCAGCATTGCCAAGCGTTACAAAACCTCAACCGACAGCATCAAAGACCTCAACCAGTTAGCCAGCAAGCATCTAAAACAGGGGCAAGTACTGAGCATTGCCATCGCGCCAGGGCAAACCTTTAGCCCGCAGACAGAACCCAGCGAACCGCTCATAAACAAAACCCCACGCCGTTATGTGGTGCGCAAAGGCGACAGCCTGGACAGTATTGCCAAACAACAGAAGGTTAAAATCCAAGAACTGCAGCGCTGGAACAAACTGTCTGGCAGCCATTTAAAGCTTGGCCAAGTCTTGGTTTTGCAAGAGAGCAAGAGCCCTGTAAGCGCCGCACTCAAGAGCCTTGCTGGGAGCAAAAGCGCGAGCAAAGCCGGCAACTTGAAAATAGCCAGCAACCGACAAATAGTCACTTACTACAAGGTGCAACAGGGCGATTCGCTGTACCAGATTGCCAAGCGTTTCAAGGTCGACTTGCAGCAACTGCAAAACTGGAACCCCAGCACCACCCACGCCCTCAAGCTCGGCCAGACCCTGACCCTGTACACCGACAAATGACTATTTGCGCTGGCTCAGGGCCTCGAGGCAGCGCCCGGTCAGCTCGGTAAAGCGTTTAAAGGCCACAAACTGCTCATGTTTAAGTGCCCGTCCGGATAGCCGGCAATCGGCATAGAGCACGCCGATTTCACGCTTGCCGGCCAGCAACGGCGCAATAAAAAACATCCCCGAGCCAAGGTTCTGGCGCATCGGCAAGGACACCAGGTCGTTGAAGCTGTAACTGGCCGGCACCCCCATCCAGATCGCTTCCTTGTGGCGCAAGACATAACTAAACAAATGCGGCTCGGCCTGTGGATCAACCGGCAGTTGAAAATCGCTTAACCAGGCTTGAGTCCCCTCACCCACCGCCCGCTTCACCCGAAAGCGGGTTTGACCGTCGGCCAGCACCGCCAACATGACCCGCTCCAGCCCTGCGCCCTGGTGCAAGCCTTTGAGCAAGGTGTCGAGAATCAGTCCAACATCGGCGCGGGCGGAAATCATCAACCCCAAATCCTGCAATGCCTGCTGCATAACCAGCAAATCGGCTTGTAACAAACGCGCTTTACGTTGCTCGCGCTGGATGCGGATTTGTTCCGGGTCGGTATTGGGGATCAACTGGCAGAGTTTGCTGGCACCAAAAGTGGCCGCGACCTTGACCGTCTCCTCTGCGCTGGCCAGCACTTGCTGCATGGCATCCTCAGCGGAGATACCGGTCAACATGGCAAACTGCTGCACAAGGTCTTCCATTTCCGGCGAATCCCAGCCATTCAGCGCCACTTCGCTGATGCGCACCCCCAAATGCACCGCCAGCGTCGCAGACGTCCTGGTGCTACTAGGTTCATGGGCCAAATTGGCCACTTCACCGAGGTTCCAGCTTTTGACCAGCCCTTGGGTCAGCTGACTAAAACTGGTGCCCAGCACTTTCAGTACCGTCGCGTTGATATCCACGCCCGGCTCAGCCAAGGCATCACCCAACTCATCCGCCTGAGCGCCACCACAGCCCCAAAAGGCCAGCTCGCCCAGATGGTGCAAGAGAGCTGCGATAAACACCTCTTCCTGATTTTTCGACAGCAGGTAACCGGCCACATTGCGCGCCTGAACGGCAGCATGAAAGGAACGGGCCAACAGCTCCGGTAGCTGATAGCGCGGCGCGCGGCTCAGTAAGCCATCAATTAAACTGACCGACAGACTGATCAGGCGAATGCTCTCAAAGCCAGTCAGCACTATGGCCCGCGAGATGGTGCGAATATTTTCTTTGGCCGGATTGTAATAAACACTATTGGCCACCCGCAGCACTTTGGAGGTCAGGGAAGCATCGCGCAGCAACACATCGGCCAATTGCTGCACCGAAGCGCTGTCGTTTTCGGCCATGCGCTGTAAATCAACCACCACTGCGGCCAGCGCCGGCAAATCAGAGTCGTTTAAACGCTCCAGCCATGCCTGTAAACCATAACTCCCTTGCTCCACCAGCGAACCCTCAGTTGTTTTGTCCAAGTGTAGTCAAAATGATGGCACAACCAGCCAAACAGACGGTCTTTTTCCTGTCGATACAAGCTGTTACTGTAAGGTTCGAGAAGCTCAAAAACCTGCCAGGATCGCCATTTGCGCCTATTGCGCCCCCTCCTCTTATTGAGCATTTTGCTGAGCAACTGTCGCGTCACGCGCAGTCGAGCTACCAGGCGCGCTATCGACTGCCTGCTGCTAGTTAGCTTGCTGATTAGCGGTGGCGCGCAGGCCAGCATCAGCCAAAGCCATGGTTATGCGCAATTTGGCAAACTCAAATACCCCGAGTCCTTTAGCCATTTTGACTGGGTTAATCCCAACGCTCCGAAGGGCGGCAGCGTGCGGCTTATGGCATCCGGCACCTTCGACACCCTCAACCCCTATACCTTCAAAGGCAGCAGCCCGGTTTCAACACCGGGCTATTGGCAATATGGGGTGAGTGAATTCAATGAGCCGTTGATGGCGGGGACTGGTCAATATGACCCTTCCGGCGATGAGCCCTCCTCCAGCTATGGCCTGATTGCCCAGTCGCTGGAATACGGCCCAGACCGCAGCTGGGTGGTGTTTAACCTGCGCCCGGAAGCGGTGTTTCATGATGGCGTGCCTATTACCGCCTATGACGTGGCCTTCTCTTATCGTCTGCTGATCAAGCAGGGCCATCCGCAATACCGAACCAATCTGCAAGAAGTCAAACGCGTCGATATTCTCGACCGGCATCGGATTCGCTTCGTCTTCAAGCAAGCCAATAACCCGCTGTTAATTCTGCACCTCGGCGAACTGCCAGTATTGCCGCAGCACTACTGGAAAAACCGCGACTTTAAAGCCACCACCTTCGAGCCACCGCTGGGCAGCGGCCCCTATCGCATCACGCAGGTAATTCCCGGGCGCCGCTTGGTATTTAGCCACGTAAAAAACTGGTGGGGCGAAAACCTGCCAGTCAACCGTGGCAAGTACAACTTTGAACGGGTCGAAGTCGAGTTTTATCGCGACAGCAATGTCGCCTTCGAGGCCTTTAAAGCCGGTGAATTCGATTTTTATATTGAGCATCAGGCAAAAAACTGGAGCAGTGGCTATCAGTTTCCGGCAGTCACTCGGGGTGACATCATCCGCGCCGAAATACCGCACCAAATCCCCGCGCAAACCCAGGCACTGATGATGAACCAGCGTCGCCCCGCCTTTGCCCAGCGTGATGTGCGCCAAGCGCTGGGCTTGTTATTTGACTTTGAGTGGACCAATCGCACGCTGTTTAACGATGCCTATATCCGCGCCAGCAGTTATTACCCCAACAGTGACTTTGCCGCCACCGGCAAGCCTGAGGGGCGCGAGTGGTTGCTGCTGGCACCCTATCGTGAGCAATTACCCAAGGCATTGTTCAGCCGCCCTTTTAGCGTGCCGCAAACCAATGGCAATGGTATTCCGCGGGAAACTTTGCGCCACGCGCTGCGTCTATTTAAAACTGCCGGCTGGACGCTTTCCGGCCCGCGCCTGCTGAACGCTCGGGGCGAGCCACTGCGTTTTGAGATTTTGCTGGTTAACCCTAATCTGGAACGGATCTTACAACCCTATGCCGAGAACCTTGCGCGCATTGGCATTGAGGTCAACTTGCGCACGGTTGACCCGGCCCAGTACAAACAACGCCTGGATCAATACGACTTCGATATGATTCTGACCACCCTGCCGCAGAGCCTTAGCCCTGGCCTTGAGCAACGCCTGTACTTTCACTCCAGCCAGGTCAACACCAAAGGTGGCAAAAATTACGCGGGCATCAACAACCCGGTAGTCGATGCACTGCTCGACACCCTGCTGGTCGCCCACAACCGCGACGAACAAGTCGCCAGCACCCGAGCCTTGGACCGCGTACTGCTGTGGCAGCACTACAGCATTCCCAATTGGTACCTGAATAAGCACCGGCTTGCCTACCGCAACCGTTTTGGTTTTTTATCCACGCCGCCCTACACACTGGGCTTGCGTGCTTGGTGGCTGACGCCTTCGGAGAACCGGTTATGACGTTTCCTCTACGCACTTTGCTAGTGCGCACCGCCAGCCTGCTGGCCCTGGTCAGCAGCTTGGCCCAGGCTGCCGGCCAGCATGCCCTTACCCTCTATGGCGAGCCGCCCAAATATCCGGCCAGTTTTAAATACTTTGATTATGTAAATCCGGATGCGCCCAAAGGCGGCACCTTTCGCCAATCCGGCATGGGTGGCTTTGACAGCCTTAATCCCTTTATCAACAAAGGTGTGGCGGCCGACGACATCGGCCTGATTTACGACACACTGACCCGTCATAGCCTGGACGAACCCTTTACCGAGTACGGCCTGCTGGCCGGCAAAATCGAGGTGGCGCCGGACAAGACCTGGGTGCGGTTTTATCTGCGCCCAGAAGCGCGCTTCAGTGATGGCCAACCGGTTACCGCTGCGGATGTGGTGTTTAGCTTTGAAACCCTGATGAAAGATGGCGCACCCCAGTACAAGACCTACTACGCCGATGTCGCCAAAGTCACAGCTGAAGCCCCGCGGCGCGTGCGCTTTGATTTCAAGCGCAGCAACAACCGTGAACTGCCACTGATCCTCGGCCAATTGGCGGTGCTGCCCAAACACTGGTGGGACAACCGCGACTTCAATAAAGGCAATCTGGAGATCCCAGTGGGCAGCGGCCCTTATCGGGTGGCCAAAATTGAGCCCGGCCGCAGCATCCGTTATGAGCGGGTTAAAGACTGGTGGGGCAAGGATCTGCCGGTCAACCGCGGGTTTTACAATTTCGATAACCTAGTCATCGACTACTACCGCGACAGCAGCGTGGCACTGGAAGCCTTGAAGGCTGGGCAGTTTGATTTTTGGTTGGAGATTAGTGCCAAGAACTGGGCCACCGCCTATAACACCCCGGCGGTGAATGACGGCCGCCTGGTCAAGGAGCAAATTCTCAACCTCAATCCCACCGGCATGCAGGGTTTTGTCTTCAATATCCGCCGCCCGATTTTTCAAGACCGTCGCGTGCGCGAGGCGCTGAGCCTGCTGCTGGACTTTGAATGGACCAACAAGCAGCTGTTTAACGGTGCCTACACCCGCACCCGTAGTTACTTCGAAAATTCCGAACTGGCCTCCAGCGGTCTGCCAACCGGTAATGAGCTGAAAATCCTCGAACCGTTGCGCGACAAGCTCGACCCCAAGCTCTTTACCCAAGCCTTTA
>JAURXE010000366.1 GCA_030654635.1 Pseudomonas sp. | reverse complement strand
CAGTTCGCGAAACTCTGGGTTCATCAGGTTGGCGCAGTGCCCCGGGCTGGCCAGCCAGCCATCCACTACCTGCCGTGTGCTGTCCTGCCCGGCGGCGATGTTCTCGCCGATCTGCTGGCCAACGTAGCCCGCCAGCTCGGCTCTATCCCCCGGCGTGCGGCCATCGCGGTCTTTGTGATCGAAGAAATTGCCATTGGCCATGGCCCGCGAATGCTGCTCGGCAGCAGTCGCCAGGGTGGCGTTCCAGGCCAGCGGCGGACTGGCGGCAAAGGCTTGAGCACCGCATTGGCGCGACTGAGCGCGGGCGCTGTTGAGGGTTTCGAGCAGCTTCTGCCCCTCGGCCTGCCAGTCAGCCAGGCGCGCCGAGAGCAGCTGACGCGCCAGCACGATGCGCCACTCTCGGTCCTCGCGGCGCACGCCGATATCGACAAATTGCGGGTCCAGCAGCACCCGGCAGAAGCTCTCCTGCAGTGCCGTCATGGCCGACTGCGCATCACGCGGCCCGGACAAGCTGATCGCCTGCACGCTGGACATCGGATAACTGACCCCCGCCAGCTCCTGCTGCAAGCCCCCCAGAGTGTTGAGCGACAGCACCAGGCGTGGATCGCTCGCCAGCGGGGGCAGCTCTTGGGACGCCTGGCCGGCGCAGCGCTGCACCTGGCTGCGGTAAGCGTTGATCGACTCGATCAACTGCGCCTCCTCGGTGGCCATGGCCGTGGCGGCGCACAGCAGCCCGAGTGCCAACGCGGCAGGCCGAATAAACAATGCAAGGACACCCATAAATCTCTCCGTTGAACTGACTGCGCCCATGATGCGCGATTTCGCCCCGGCCAGCGCACTGCCATTCAGCACCACGCAAGAGTGCGGCGCCGCCCTGAACCTCGCTAGCGCGAGTTGAGGCCCCCCGCCGGAATATTCCCGACAGCTGCGATGCAACCCAGCAGACCTAATGGGAATAGATTATGCCGATCTGGACGCGTCGATGCGCCGCACCAGCCATTTACGCAGCTCTTCCAGCAACACCATCAGCAGCGCCGCGCCGGCCGCCAACAACCACACCGAGGTCGGCAGCGGATGAGTCGCAAAAAGTTGATTGCCCCAGGGCGTATACAACACAAAAACCAGCAAACCCAGCTCCACTGCTATCGCCCAGAACAGCAGTGGATTGCTGAAGAAACCCGCCCCAAAGGTCGCGCGACTGGGCTGCCGGCAGAGGAAGACGTTGACCACCTGGGTAATCACTATGGTGGCAAAGCAGGCCGAGGTGGCCGTCAGGTACAGCGGGTCATCACTGGCCAGCATGCGGCCGTACTGCCAGCCACTGCTGTGCAGTACGAAGAAGAAGGCGCCCAGTGCCGCAGCGGCTTCCAGCACGCCGAGAAAACCATAGGCGCGCAATAACAGGCCGCGCTGCAGCAAGTGCTCGCCGTAAGGGCGCGGTGGCTGCTGCATGATCTCGGCACTGGGTTTTTCCGCGCCCAGAGCCAAGGCCGGCAACATGTCAGTGCCCAAGTCCACGGCCAGAATCTGAATCACCGTCAGCGGCAGGGGGATGCGCAACAGCACGAAGGCCAGATAGGGCACCAGCTCAGGAATATTCGAACTGAGGATGTAAGTCAGAAACTTGCGCAGGTTGGCAAACACCGCCCGCCCCTCTTCGACCGCGGCCACGATGCTGGCGAAATTATCATCGAGCAGAATCATGTCGGCCGACTCGCGCGCGACATCGGTGCCGCTCAGGCCCATGGCGATGCCGATATCGGCCTGTTTCAAGGCCGGCGCGTCGTTGACGCCATCGCCGGTCACCGCCACCACCTGCTTTTTGCTCTGCAGCGCTTTGACAATGCGCATCTTCTGCTCCGCAGCCACCCGGGCAAACAAGATGTCTGGGTGATCCAGGGCCAGCTGCAGCTGGATATCGCTCAGGTGCAGCAATTGCTCACCGGTAATCAGCGTCGGCGCGGCGCTACTGAACAAGCCAATTTCGCGGCCGATGGCACTGGCAGTGCGCGGATTGTCACCGGTGACCATGATCACCCGAATGCCCGCCGCCCGGCATTGACGGATAGCTTGGGGAACCTCCGCCCGTGGCGGGTCCTCCAGGCCAACCAGGCCGGCAAACAACAGCCCCTGCTCCAGGTTGGCGATGTGTTCATCCACCTGCGCCGGACGCCAGGCCAGTACCAGAATGCGCAAACCGCGCTCAGCCAGCGCGTCGTGGGCGGCGATAATTGCCTGGCGACTTGGCTCATCCAGTGGCTGCACGCCATTTGCCAGCCACTGCTGGCCACACAGCGGCAGCACCGTTTCCAGTGCGCCTTTGACATAGACGCAGGCGCCCTGCCCCGTGCGCTGCAGCACCGCCATGCGTTTGCGCTGCGTATTGAACGGTTGCTCCAGCAAGCGCGGGCTATCGCTGAGCGGACCGCTGCTTTCGGCCAGGGTTACCAGCGCCACCTCCATCGGGTCACCGAGCCAGCCCGAGCGGCCACGCTTGAGGTCGTGACACTGACCGAGGATGGCGCGCATTACGTGCTCGGTGGGCAGCTCGGCCGGCTCGGCGTGGCGGCCCTCCAGATACAGGGCGCGAACCGCCATGCGGTTCTGCGTCAGGGTGCCGGTTTTGTCCGTGCAAATAACCGTCGTCGAGCCGAGGGTTTCCACCGCTGGCAAATGCCGGATCAGGGCATTGCGCCGCGCCATGCGTTGCGAAGCCATGGCCAGCGACAAGGTGACGGTGGGCAATAAACCCTCGGGGACGTTGGCGACGATGATGCCGATGGCAAACATCAGATTGGTCCAAAGTGGCAAGCCAACCCACGTGCCGATCAAGAAAAAAACCACGCCCAAGGCGCAGGCAAACACCGCGACAAAATGACTTAAGCGGCGTATCTCCAGCTGCAACGGCGACAGCTGATCGCCACTGGTCTGGGTCAGATGAGCAATCACCCCAACGGCCGTATGACCGCCGGTGGCAAACACCACCGCGCGGCCATTGCCGGTGACCACACTGGTGCCGGCAAACAGAATATTGCGCGCCTGATTAAGCCGGGCCTCACCATCGGCGCAGCCGTCTCGTGGCGCGGGGGCCGACTCACCGGTTAGCGCCGAGTTGTTGACGTGCACCCCAAAACTTTCCAGCAAACGGCAGTCAGCCGGCAATTGATCGCCTTCTTGGACGAAAATGATATCGCCGGGCACCAGCTGATCGGCATCCAGCTCTTGGGTCTGGGCATCGCGCAACACCTTGACCCGGTGCGGCAACAGGCGCTGCAAAGCATTGATGGCACTTTCGGCCCGGTATTCCTGCCAAAACGAAAACAGCCCATTGATTAAAATCACCAGGAGGATCGCCACCCCCAGGGTCGCCATTCCTTCACCGGGCTGACGCCAGGCGGCAAAAAATGCCAGGGCCGCAGCCACCCATAAAATCAGCGCAAAAAAATGAGTAAATTCGCCCAGACACTTCAGCCACAGCGGTGTGCGGGTTATTGCAGGCAAATGATTGCAGCCGAATTCCCGCTGGCGGCGCAGCGCTTCGAGGGTCGTCAAGCCCGCCGGCGTGACATGCAGGCTGGCAAGCGCGGCAGCCGGTTCCAGCTGATGGATTTTCATCGTTCACCCAATGCACTGCAGTGAAGCCTTATGGGCGTGGCGCACCCGGCTTCAGTGCGTCGCTGCAGACCGCCCCCTGCAAGTCGGCCTCCAGGAACCTAGAGGGCCCGGGGTTCGCCAGCAGTAACAGTGCAAAAGAATAGATGAACGAGCCGTACCCAGCCTCGCTAGATAGTCGAAACACTGCGGCAGACGGTGATAATCGGCGAAACGCCTAAAAACTCATTCGTGAGCATCCATGCACGGCGGCGCTGCCGGCCTGCACTGGCCTCAGTCGTGAGCCACGCCGGAGCGTTTGAGCAGTTGCTTGCAGCGCTCGGACAGGTGCAATACACGCAGGTGCTTGCCGGCCTTGCTGTAACGCTCGCGCAGGGTCTTCAAGGCGGCGATGGCCGAGTAGTCAACGAAGATCAAGTGGCGGCAGTCGAGGGTCACCTGGGCCGGATCGCTGGCCGGGTCGAACTGATTGAGAAACGGCGTGGTCGAGGCGAAGAACAGCGTGCCGTGCAGGCAGTACAGCTTACTGCCATCGGCCTGCAGCTGACTGTCGGCATACAGCTCGCGGGCGTGCTGCCAGGCAAAATTGAGCGCGGCGATGACAATCCCGCAGAACACCGCGGTGGCCAGGTCGGTGAACACCGTGATGCTGGTCACCGCGATAATCACCAGCACATCGTTGCGCGGCACCTTGTGCAGCACCCGCAGCGAGGCCCAGGCGAAGGTCTGCTGCGCCACCACGAACATCACCCCGACCAGTGCCGCCAACGGGATGCGTTCGATCAACGGCGAGAGAAACAGCACGAACAGCAGAATCATCACCCCGGCGACCACACCAGACAGCCGGCCGCGACCACCGGAGCTGAGGTTGATCACGGTCTGGCCGATCATCGCGCAGCCGCCCATGCCGCCGAACATCCCGGAGACCATATTGGCCGCCCCCAACGTCACGCACTCACGGTCCGGGTAGCCACGGCTCTTGGTGATCTCGTCGGTCAGGTTCAACGTCAGCAGGGTTTCCAGCAGGCCGACCAGGGCCATCAAAATCGCGTAGGGCGCCACGATGCGCAGGGTTTCCAGGGTCCAGGGCAGCTGCGGCAGGGAAAATTCTGGCAGGCCACCGGCGATCTGCGCCATGTCGCCCAGGGTGTGGGTCGGCAGGCCGAGCAGGTAGACCGCCAGCCCGACGCCGAGGATCGCCACCAACGCCGGCGGCACGCTGCGGGTCAGGCGCGGCAGCAGGTAGACGATGGCCATGGTCAGCGCCACCAGCCCCAGCATCAGATACAGCGCGTTACCACTCAGCCAGGTCTCACCATCCTTGAAGTGCTCCAGCTGGGCCAGGGCAATGATGATTGCCAGACCGTTGACGAAGCCGAGCATCACCGAGTGCGGCACCATGCGGATCAACTTGCCCAACCGCAGCAGGCCGAACGCCATCATCAGCAGCCCGCCCAGCAGCACGGTGGCGAGCAAATACTGCACGCCGTGCTGCACCACCAGCGCGACTATCACCACGGCCATCGAGCCGGCCGCGCCGGAAACCATGCCCGGCCGCCCGCCGAACAGGGCCGTCAGGGTGCAGATAATAAAGGCCCCGTAGAGCCCCATCAGCGGATTGAGGTGCGCCA
>JAURXE010000360.1 GCA_030654635.1 Pseudomonas sp. | reverse complement strand
CTGGGAGGAGGCGAATGAAATCATCGCCGCCGCCAACGTCTACACCGTTAAAGAATTCGGCCCGGACCGAGTGGTGGGCTTCTCGCCGATCCCGGCCATGTCGATGGTCAGCTACGCAGCCGGTAGCCGCTACCTGTCGTTGATTGGTGGCGTGTGCCTGAGCTTCTACGACTGGTACTGCGACTTGCCGCCGTCGTCGCCGCAGGTCTGGGGCGAGCAAACCGACGTGCCGGAATCGGCCGACTGGTACAACTCCAACTACATCATCGCCTGGGGCTCTAACGTGCCGCAGACGCGCACCCCGGATGCGCACTTCTTCACCGAAGTTCGCTACAAGGGCACCAAAACCGTGGCCATCACTCCCGATTACTCGGAAGTGGCCAAACTCACCGACCTGTGGCTGAACCCTAAGCAAGGCACCGATGCGGCGCTGGCCCAGGCGTTCAATCATGTGATCTTCAAAGAGTTCCACCTCGACAAGCCGAGCGCTTATTTCAAGGATTACGCCAAGAAATACACCGACTTGCCGATTTTGGTGTTGCTCAAAGAGCACGCAGGCGCCACGCCTGAGTTGAGTGGCTACCAGCCGGATCGCTTCCTGCGCGCTTCGGACTTGACCGACAACCTCGGCCAGGAAAACAACCCTGAGTGGAAAACCATCGCCCTGGACGCCAACAGCAATCAGCTGGTCTCGCCCTTGGGTTCGATCGGTTATCGCTGGGGCCAGAAGGGCAAGTGGAACATTCAGGCCATCGAAGGCGGCGAAGGCCGTGAGATCGACCTGCAGCTGAGCTTGCTCGGTGAAGGCGTGGCCGAAGTGGCGTTCCCGTATTTCGGCGGCCAGACCCACGAGCACTTCCAACACGTGGCCGGCGAAGCCGTACAAATGCGCCGGGTACCGGTACGCACTATTACTCTGGCCGATGGTAGCCAGGCGAAAGTCGCCACTGTATTCGACCTCTCGGCGGCTAACTTGGCGATCGACCGTGGCCTGGGTGGCAGCAACGTCGCCAAGGACTACAACGACGCCAGCGTACCGGGCACTCCGGCCTGGCAGGAGCTGATCACTGGCGTCAGCCGTGAGAAAGCCATCCAGATCGCCCGTGAGTTTGCCGACAACGCAGACAAGACCAAGGGTCGCTCGATGATCATCGTCGGCGCGGCGATGAACCACTGGTACCACATGGACATGAACTACCGTGGCCTGATCAACATGCTGATGTTGTGTGGCTGCGTAGGGCAAACCGGCGGTGGTTGGGCACACTACGTGGGTCAGGACAAACTGCGTCCGCAATGCGGTTGGTTGCCATTGGCCTTCGGTCTGGATTGGAGCCCGGCGCCACGGCAGATGAACGGCACCAGCTTCTGCTACAACCACAGCTCCCAGTGGCGGCATGAAAAAATGAGCATGCACGAAGTGCTCTCGCCATTGGCCGACAAGTCGCAGTTCCCCGAGCACGCGCTGGATTACAACATCCGCGCCGAACGTGGCGGCTGGTTGCCTAGCGCGCCACAGCTGAACCGTAACCCGCTGCAAATCACCCGTGACGCGCAAGCGGCCGGCATGTCGCCGGTGGATTACGTAACCAAGTCGTTGCAGGACGGCAGCCTGCGCTTTGCCTGCGAGCAGCCAGACAGCCCGGTCAACTTCCCGCGCAACATGTTTATCTGGCGCTCCAACCTGTTGGGCAGCTCGGGCAAAGGCCACGAGTACATGCTCAAGTACCTGCTGGGCACCAAAAACGGCGTGATGAACGAAGACCTCGGCAAACGTGGCGGCTTCAAGCCCAACGATGTCGAGTGGGTAGACGATGGCGCGATCGGCAAGCTCGATCTGGTCACCACCCTGGACTTCCGCATGTCTTCGACCTGCGTTTACTCGGACATAGTGCTGCCGACGGCGACCTGGTACGAGAAAGACGACATGAACACCTCGGACATGCACCCGTTCATTCACCCACTGTCGGCGGCGATTGATCCGGCCTGGGAATCGCGTTCCGACTGGGAAATCTACAAAGGCATCGCCAAACGCTTCTCGGAAATGTCCGTCGGCCATCTTGGGGTTGAGCAAGATCTGGTCACCACTCCCTTGCTGCACGACAGCCCAGGCGAGTTGGCCCAGCCGTTTGGTGGCACCGATTGGAAAACCCAAGGAGTGGCGCCAATTCCAGGCAAAAACTGCCCGAACATGCGGGTGGTCGAGCGCGACTACCCGAATGTGTACAAGAAATTCAGCTCCCTCGGCCCATTGCTGGATAAAAACGGCAACGGCGGCAAGGGCATCAACTGGAACACCCAGCATGAGGTCGATTTCCTCGGCGAGCTCAACTACAAGGTGCGCGAAGAAGGTGTAAGCCAAGGTCGGCCGAAGATCGACACGGCCATTGATGCCTGTGAAGTAATTCTCTCCCTGGCTCCAGAAACCAACGGCCACGTGGCGGTTAAAGCCTGGGCGGCGTTGTCTGAATTTACCGGTTTAGATCACAGCCATTTGGCCACGCCGAAAGAGCACGAAGCCATACGTTTTCGCGACATTCAGGCGCAGCCACGCAAGATCATCTCCAGCCCGACTTGGTCAGGTCTGGAAGACGACAAGGTCAGCTACAACGCCGGCTACACCAACGTCCATGAGTTCATTCCGTGGCGCACCATCACCGGCCGTCAGCAGTTCTTCCAGGATCACCCGTGGATGCAGGCCTTCGGCGAGGAGCTGATGAGCTACCGGCCGCCGATCAACACCCGCACCATCGATTATGTGAAGGGCAAGCGGCCGAACGGCAACACCGAGATCGTGCTGAACTGGATCACCCCGCACCAGAAGTGGGGCATCCACAGCACCTACAGCGACAACCTGATCATGCTCACCCTGAGCCGTGGCGGACCGATTGTTTGGCTGTCGGAAACCGACGCCAAGCGTGCCGGTATCGAGGACAACGACTGGGTCGAATGCTTCAACGCCAACGGCGCACTGACCGCCCGTGCGGTAGTCAGCCAGCGGGTTAAAGACGGCATGGTGATGATG
>JAURXE010000353.1 GCA_030654635.1 Pseudomonas sp. | reverse complement strand
GTGGCCACGTTGGCCGCCAGCATGCATTCCTCAATCAACTTGTGCGCATCGTTACGGGTGGTCGGACGAATTTCGGCGATCTTACGATCAGCGCCGAAAATAATCCGGGTTTCCTGGGTTTCGAAATCGATCGCGCCACGTTCTTGGCGCGCCGCCAGCAACACCTGGTACAGCGAGTAAAGCTGCTTGAGGTGTGGCACCACATTGGCGTATTCGCCGCTTAGCTTCTTCGACTCAGCAGTTTTCGGATGCTCAAGCATGGAACTGACCTTGTTGTAGGTCAGCCGTGCATGGGAGTGAATCACCGCTTCGTAGAACTGGTAGTCGGTCATCTTGCCGGTTTTCGAGATAGACATCTCGCAAACCATGGCCAGCCTGTCAACATGCGGATTCAGCGAGCACAGACCGTTGGATAACTCCTCCGGCAGCATTGGAATCACGCGCTCCGGAAAGTACACCGAGTTACCGCGCACGGTCGCCTCGATGTCCAGCGCCGAATCGATTTTGACGTAATGCGAGACGTCGGCGATGGCCACGTAGAGCTTCCAGCCACCAGAGAACAGGCTCCACTTGCCGCCCGCTTTCTCGCAGAGCACGGCGTCATCGAAGTCGCGCGCATCTTCACCATCAATGGTCACGAACGGCAGATGGCGTAGATCAACGCGTTTTTCTTTGTCTTTCTCTTCCACTTCCGGCTTGAGCTTGGCGGCTTCTTTGAGCACCGCCTCCGGCCAAACGTGGGGAATGTCATAGCTGCGCAGAGCGACGTCAATCTCCATGCCCGGCGCCATGTAGTTGCCAACCACCTCAACGATGTCGCCCTGCGGCTGGAAGCGCGCAGTCGGCCAATGGGTGATTTTTACTTCAACGAACTGGCCAATTTTGGCATTGGCCGCACGGCCAGGAGTTACCAGCACTTCTTGCTGAATTTTCGGGTTGTCGGCCAGCACGAAGCCGATACCGCCTTCCTCGTAGTAGCGACCGACGATGCTTTCGTGGGCGCGCGTCAGCACTTCAACAATCGCACCCTCGCGACGACCGCGACGATCCAGCCCGGAAACCCGCGCCAAACCACGGTCGCCATCAAACACTAGACGCATCTGCGCCGGGCTCAGAAACAGATCATCACTGCCATCATCGGGGACCAGAAAGCCAAAGCCATCGCGATGGCCGCTAACGCGACCAAGGATCAGATCCAGCTTATCCACCGGCGCGTATGTCCCGCGACGGGTGTAGATCAGCTGACCGTCGCGCTCCATGGCGCGCAGTCGACGTCGCAGCGCCTCAACCTGTTCTTCGGTGGTCAGACCGAATTCTTCCACCAACTGCTCACGATTGGCGGCCGAGCCACGATCATCGAGCTGCTTTAAGATCAGCTCACGGCTAGGGATCGGGTTGTCGTATTTTTCCGCTTCACGCGCGGCCTCTGGATCGAGGGATTGCCAATCGGCCATTAGAAAGAGTTCACCTTATTTTGCATAAATAGTATTTGCCTTGCGCCTATTGAAGCGCGAATCGTCGGCTTAGGTTAGCTTAACCGACTCAATAAGATTTATTTTACCTGAAGTGTTTACAAGTAAAAACCTGATACGTATAGTGCGGCCCCACAACAACGGCAAACGTAGTTGTAGTTGAGACCGATGAGCGATCATCAAACTCAGCGCCCAGATGGCGGAATTGGTAGACGCACATGGTTCAGGTCCATGCGGTGGCAACATCGTGGAAGTTCGAGTCTTCTTCTGGGCACCAATTACATGCTAAGCACCTACCATTGCTTAGCGACAAATAAACCGGTCTAGGCCGGTTTTTTTGTGCCTGAGATTTAGCCCACACCGAACATCTCAGCACAAACCGCCCAGCAGCATCCAGCAGCATAAAAAAGAGCCGCCAATGGCGACCCTTTTTTCCTGCGGCCTTTACGACTCAGGCAAACGGGTGACGCAGCACTATGGTTTCGTTGCGATCCGGGCCAGTCGAGACGATATCGATAGGCGCACCAACCAGCGCTTCAATCCGCGCAATGTAAGCGCGCGCATTGACCGGCAGCTCTTCCAGCGTCTTGGCGCCCAAGGTCGACTCAGTCCAGCCCGGCATTTCCTCGTAGACTGGCTGTAAGCCGATATAGCTGTCGGCATCGGTCGGCGCATCGATGACCGCGCCATCAGCATCCTGGTAACCGACACAGATGCGGATAGTCTCCAGCCCATCCAATACATCGAGCTTGGTCAGGCACAGGCCCGAGATGCTGTTGATTTCGATGGCGCGACGCAGGATGACCGCATCAAACCAGCCGCAACGACGCGCACGCCCGGTTGTCGAACCGAACTCGTGACCACGCTTGGCCAGGAAGGCGCCGACCTCATCAAACAGTTCGGTCGGAAACGGCCCAGCACCAACACGTGTGGTGTAGGCCTTGGTGATCCCGAGAATGTAGTCCAGGTACATAGGACCAAAGCCCGAACCGGTGGCAATGCCGCCGGCCGTGGTATTAGAGCTGGTCACGTAGGGATAGGTACCGTGATCGATGTCCAGCAACGAGCCTTGCGCACCCTCGAACATGATGTCTTTGCCATCGCGGCGCATATCATGCAGCACCGCAGTAACGTCAACCATCAACGGCTTGAGCAGCTCGGCGTACTCCATGCACTCATCGAAGGTTTGCTGGAAGTCGACGGCCGGCTCCTGGTGATAATTAACCAAGACGAAATTGTGGTACTTGAGCAGTTCGGCAAGCTTGGTAGCAAAGCGCTCCGGATGAAACAGATCACCAACGCGCAGACCGCGACGGGCAACCTTGTCCTCATAGGCCGGCCCGATGCCGCGCCCAGTGGTGCCAATTTTGGCATCGCCACGGGCCTTCTCACGCGCCTGATCAAGCGCCACGTGATAAGACAAAATCAGCGGGCAAGACGGGCTGATGCGCAGACGCTCGCGCACCGGCACACCCTTCTCTTCGAGCTTGATGATTTCGCGCATCAAAGCATCCGGCGCGACGACCACACCGTTACCGATCAAGCACTGCACGCCTTCGCGCAGAATGCCCGACGGGATCAAATGCAGAACGGTCTTCTCGCCGTTGATCACCAGGGTATGACCGGCGTTATGGCCACCTTGATAGCGCACCACAGCAGCAGCCTGTTCGGTCAGCAGATCAACGATCTTGCCTTTGCCCTCATCACCCCATTGAGTGCCCAGGACTACGACATTCTTACCCATAACACTTGTCCTCTTTGCGAAAGCTAGATGCCGGCGCAGGCCGGCGGAAACAATTCATTGCACCAGCAGCTATGGCGCCAGCGGCGCTACCTGCCAACGCCCGTCGAGAAGCCGCAACTGGCGATCACAGCCCGCCACGCGC
The DNA here is from genome assembly GCA_030654635.1 of Pseudomonas sp. Classification (GTDB taxonomy): domain Bacteria; phylum Pseudomonadota; class Gammaproteobacteria; order Pseudomonadales; family Pseudomonadaceae; genus Aquipseudomonas. The sequence continues at coordinate 5,877 of JAURXE010000353.1, read as the reverse complement.
GCCGCCGACAACTCCTGCCCTGGCAACGCCTGCACCACGCGCACGCCCTCGGCGCGCAACCGCTGCACGGCTTGCCACAGATAGACATCATGACTATCGGTAGCCCAAACCCCGAGCGGCTGCTCAATGGCTGGCAGGCGACCAAGGCTGACGATACTTTTTAAGTCGGTAGAGAAACCAGTGGCTGGACGGGCGCGACCAAAGTCCGCACCTATATCATCGTAGCGACCACCTTGAGCAATCGACTGACCAACACCCGGCACGAACGCGGCGAATACCACACCCGTGTGATAGTGATAGCCACGCAGCTCGCCAAGGTCGAAATACAGCGGCAACTCGGGATAACGCAGACTCAGAGTGTCGGCGATCGCCATCAGCTCATCTAGCGCTTCGTGCACGTCATCGGGAGCCTCAACCAAGCAGGCTTGAGCCAGATCCAATACATCGCGATCGCCACACAACTCCGCCAGCGCCTGCAACATTTTGCGCGGACCGGCCGGCAGATCAGCAGTCAACGCATCGATCTCATCAATCGCCTTGCGCTGCAGCGCATCAAACAACTGCTGCTCCAACTCGCCCGACAACCCGGCGGCGCGCGCCAAGCCACGGTAGATGCCGACATGACCAAGGTCCATGTGCACATCCGGCACATCGGCCAGCGCCAGGGTATCGAGCATCAGACTGATGACCTCAACATCACTGGCCGGACTGGCATCGCCGTACAGCTCGGCGCCCAACTGGATCGGACTGCGCGAGGTGGTCAACGCCCGCGGCTGCGCGTGCAGCACGCTGCCGACGTAACACAAACGGCTCGGGCCTTCGCGATGCAGGCTGTGAGCATCAATGCGCGCAACCTGCGGCGTGATGTCGGCACGAAAGCCCATCAGCCGACCGGAATTGGGATCGATGACCTTGAAGGTGCGCAGGTCTAAATCCTGACCCGCGCCCGTTAGCAGCGACTCAAGGTATTCAATGTGCGGAGTAACAACGAGTTCATAGCCCCAACGCTGGAACAAATCCAACATCTGACGGCGCGCCGCTTCGATCAGCGCAGCCTCTTGCGGCAGTATTTCCTCGATGCCATCTGGCAGCAGCCAGCGGTCTAGCGTAGCCATTTCGCCATTCCCTCTTGAGCTGGGCGACAAGCCAACAGTCAAGCAGTAAAGGTGGTGGTTCCCGGCAATATGCCGGTCTTGCCTGGGCAAACGTCACGCCCCAGAGCGTGAGCAAGCGCCGTAATGCGGCACAAATAAAGCCGCAAAACCTCGCCACATGCGTGCCACAGACGCAAAAAAGCCGGGAATATCCCGGCTGATTCATGATAACACGTTTTATTCGACGGTCACCCCGGCGGACGACGTGCGCCCACCGGGACCGAGCTTATGGCTTGGACTTTTGCAGGTAGCGGAAGAACTCGCTACTAGGGTCAAGTACCAACACATCACTCTTGCTGGCAAAGCTTTCACGGTACGCCCGCAAGCTGCGGTAGAACGCGTAGAACTCCTGATCCATGCCGTAGGCCTTGGCATAAATAGCTGCGGCCAAGGCATCACCATCACCGCGCGCCTCTTCCGAGCCACGATAAGCCTCGGCCAACAACACCCGACGCTGGCGATCGGCATCAGCACGAATGCCTTCAGCCAATTCCTTACCCTTAGCCCGATGCTCGCGCGCTTCACGCTCACGCTCAGTGCTCATGCGCTCAAACACGCTGCGGTTGACCTCTTTGGGCAAATCGATGGTCTTGACGCGCACATCGACCACCTCGATACCCAATTCCTTCATTGCCTGCTTGTTAAGCGAGGCAGTGATATCCGCCATCAAGGCATCACGCTCACCCGACACAACCTCATGCAAGGTGCGCTTGCCAAACTCATCGCGCAGCCCCGACTCCAGCCGTTGCGACAAGCGATCATCGGCAATCTGCTTAAGCCCGGAAATCGAGGTATAGAAGCGCTCAGCATCGGCGATTCGCCACTTGGCGAAGGCATCGACCATTACCGCTTTTTTCTCCAGGGTCAGAAACCGTTGGGTTGGCGCATCCAGGGTCTGCAGCCGCGCATCAAACTTGCTCACGTGATTTATAAACGGAATCTTCACATGCAAGCCCGGCTGCACATCCGCCTGAACGATACGACCAAACTGCAGCAGCACAGCTTTCTCAGTCACGGACACGACGTAAAAGCCATTCCAGGCCACGACAGCCAGGACACCCCCAAAGATCAGGGAAATCAGCGTTTTATTGCTCATCAACGACCCTCCCGCGAACGCAAATCACGCGCCGTTGCTTCGACCGGCATGCGTGCGCCGCTATCACTACCCGCATTAGCTGCTGGCAAAGCCGGCGAAACATTAGCCCCACGGCCTTCGATCATTTTATCCAGCGGCAGATAAAGCAGGTTGTTCTGCCCCTTATCGCCAGTCACCAGGACCTTGCTGGTATTGCTGAAGACTTCCTGCAGAGTGTCTAGGTACAGACGCTGACGGGTAATCTCTGGCGCCTTGCGGTATTCGGTCACCAATTTGGTAAAGCGATCCGCTTCACCCTTGGCGCGCGACACCACCTCTTCACGGTAGCCGTTGGCATCTTCCAAAATCCGCTGCGCCTGACCGCGCGCCTCGGGAACCACGCCATTGGCATAGGTTTCAGCCTGATTCTTCTCGCGCTGCTCATCTTCACGAGCACGGATCACGTCATCAAAAGCTTCCTGCACTTCGCGCGGCGCAGCCGCACTTTGCACGTTCACCTGAGTCACGGTGATGCCGGTCTTGTAGCTGTCCAGATAGCGCTGCAAGCGCTCCTTGATCTCGCTGGCCATCAGCACGCGACCTTCGGTCAGCACCTGATCCATCGCCGTCGAGCCGACCACGTGGCGCAAGGCGCTTTCGGTGGCCTGCTGCAAGCTGATTTCTGGATTCGCCACCTTGAGGACGAAATCTTCCAAATTGCTGATCTTGTACTGCACGGTCAACGGCACCTCGACGATATTCTCGTCCTGCGTCAGCATCTGCCCCTGCTGGGTGTAGGAGCGCTCACGGGTAACGTTTTCTTGATACTTCTTCTCGAACGGAGGGAAGTAAATATGCAAGCCGTTGCCTTCAGTGGTTTGGTATTTGCCTAAACGCAAAATAACCGCCTGCTCCTGAGCATCGACGGTATACACCGCACTCACTAGCCACAGCACCGCACCCACCAACAGGCCCACGCCCAGTAGCAGCATGCCGCCACCGTTGCCGCCGCTATCAGCGCCGCGCTTGTTGCCTCCACCAAAAAGTCCGCCAAGACTTTCTTGTAACTTGCGGAAAGCCTCGTCGAGATCCGGTGGCCCCTTGCGGTCGCCGCCTTTGCGCCCACCCCAAGGATCCTGATTATTCGAGTTGCCACCCGGCTCATTCCAAGCCATAGCGTTCTCCATACTAATAAAGCCAAGACGCACCCGCGGTACGTCTGCCAATGCTACAGAATGCCTGCTGCCTGCGGCAAAGCCGCAAACATAGGCTTTATTGCAAAGTGTGTTGCAAAATAAACTCGTCCGGCTGCCAGCCCTCACGGCTGACCAACCGATTTAACTCGCTGCGCGGCACGCTGACCGCCAGCAAGCTGCTGCCGTGCTCGTCATGGGTTTCACTCTGCACCACACCCAAGGCAAATAGCTGCGCTCGCAACCGCGCCAAAGATTGCGGTAAACACAGGGTCGCGACAAACATATCGTGACCGAGCAACTCCGCCAGGGCTTGGCGCAACAGGTCTAAGCCACGACCGTCGCGGGCCGACAGCCAAACCCGCTGCGGCCGACCTTCGGCGTCGCGCTGAATTTGCGGCTCAACCCCTTCGAGCAAGTCGACCTTGTTGTAGACCTCGAGTATCGGCAGGTTTTGCGCACCAATTTCACCGAGCACCACCAGCACCTGCTCAATCTGCGCCAAGCGCTCAGGTTCATGGGCGTCGATCACGTGCAGCAGCAAGTCCGAATTACTCGACTCCTCGAGCGTGGCCCGAAAGGCCTCCACCAGTTTATGCGGCAAGTGCCGAATAAAACCGACGGTATCGGCCAGCACTACCGGCCCCAAGTCGGCCAATTCAAGCCGGCGCAACGTGGGGTCGAGGGTGGCAAACAGCTGATCGGCGGCAAATACGTCCGAGTCGGTCAAGGCATTGAACAGCGTCGACTTGCCGGCATTGGTATAGCCAACCAGAGACACCGCCGGAATATCGGCACGCTTACGCCCGCGACGAGCCTGCTCGCGCTGACTACGGACTTTTTCGAGCTTCTGCTGGATCTGACTGATACGCACCCGCAGCAGACGACGGTCGGTTTCCAGCTGAGTCTCACCCGGACCACGCAGACCAATGCCGCCCTTCTGCCGCTCAAGGTGAGTCCAGCCGCGCACCAGCCGCGTACTCATATGCCCGAGCTGGGCGAGCTCGACCTGCAACTTGCCTTCGTGGGTACGCGCGCGCTGGGCGAAAATATCGAGAATCAGACCGGTACGATCGAGCACCCGGCACTCAAAAGCACGCTCCAGATTGCGCTCCTGGCTTGGGGTGAGGACGTGATTGAAAATCACCAGATCGGCTTGCTCGGACTGCACTAACTCACGCAGTTCGGCGACCTTGCCGCTACCTATTAGGTATTTTGCCGTCGGCCGTTGCCGTGGCACCACGACGAAGCAAGCCGTCTCGGCTCCTGCCGAAAGGGCCAGTTCCTGAAATTCCTGAGGATCTTCACGCGCCTCGGGATCTTGGCCATCCAAATGAACCAGAATGGCCCGCTCACCACCTTCATGACGCTCGAAGAACAAAACAGACTCCTATCAGGCGTTGCCGAGTTCAGCATCACCCGACTCTTCAAGATCGGTCTCAGTGCTAGGCAAACGCACTGGACGGCTTGGCACCACAGTAGAGATGGCGTGTTTGTAAACCATTTGGCTGACGGTGTTCTTCAGCAAAATCACAAACTGGTCGAATGACTCAATCTGCCCCTGCAACTTGATCCCGTTAACCAAGTAAATCGACACCGGGACGCGTTCTTTACGCAAGGTGTTGAGATAAGGGTCTTGTAGCGAATGCCCTTTTGACATGTGCCGCACTCCTGTGAGGATCAAAGATCCAATAATTATTGCAAACAAAAAACGGCGCGTTGCCGTCATCCACAAGGATAGACGGCAACGCAATAAAGTCTCAGTCAAATATGGAGTTCGACTGCAGGTATTTCAAGGCTTGCGGTAGATTGTCACTGGCCAAGCTATCCAACCAATGCAAATCTGCCCAACTGCGCAGCCAAGTAAACTGCCGCTTGGCCAATTGCCGAGTGGCAATCACCCCGCGCTCCTGCATCTCACTACGGTTTAAACGACCATCCAAATAATCCCAAACCTGTCGATAGCCAACAGCTCTTATAGACGACATCGACGCCTGCAAGTCACCACGACCGTGTAACAGTTCAACTTCTTCGATAAATCCCTGGGCCAGCATTTGCTCGAAGCGCTGGGCAATCCGGGCATGCAACACCTGCCGATCCGTTGGCGCTATGGCCAACTGCGCCACGTGATAAGGCAACGGCCCTGCCCCCGTTGCCGCCAGTTCCAGGCCTCGCGCCTGCTGACGTTGCCGATGGGCACTCATGCTCAGGCCGCTGACACGATAAACCTCCAGCGCCCGGATCAGTCGCTGCGGGTCATTGGGATGGATACGCGCCGCCGATTCGGGATCGACCTCGGCCAGCTCGCGGTGCAAGGCTTCCCAGCCATCACGGGCGGCCTGCGCTTCCAGCTCGGCGCGCACCCCGGCGTCGGCCGCCGGCATCTCGGCCAAGCCCTCCAGTAACGCCTTGTAATAAAGCATAGTGCCGCCGACCAGCAGCGGGATACGCCCGC
>JAURXE010000349.1 GCA_030654635.1 Pseudomonas sp. | reverse complement strand
AAACTGAATGGCCAGGTGGCCCGTTCGCCAATGGTCGGCACCTTCTACCGCACCCCGGGCCCGGCTTCACCGGCGTTCGTGGAAATCGGTCAGAGCGTGAAAAAAGGCGACATCCTTTGCATCGTTGAAGCGATGAAAATGATGAACCACATCGAAGCCGAAACCAGCGGTGTGATCGAATCCATCCTGGTGGAAAACGGTCAGCCGGTGGAATACGACCAACCGCTGTTCACCATCGTCTGATGCGCGGAGAGCCGGCAATGTTGTTGCAAAAAGTCCTGATCGCCAATCGCGGCGAAATTGCCCTGCGCATCCTGCGGGCCTGCAAAGAGATGGGCATCAAAACCGTCGCGGTGTACTCCACCGCCGACCGTGAATTGATGCACCTGGGTTTGGCCGACGAAACCGTCTGCATTGGCCCGGCCCCAGCCTCCCAGTCATACCTGCAGATACCGGCCATTATTGCCGCCGCAGAAGTGACCGGCGCTACCGCTATCCACCCAGGCTATGGCTTTTTGGCGGAAAACGCCGATTTCGCCGAGCAAGTGGAGAACTCCGGCTTCGCTTTTATCGGCCCTAAAGCTGAGACTATTCGCCTGATGGGCGACAAAGTTTCCGCCAAGCACGCCATGAAGCTGGCGGGCGTGCCGACCGTACCCGGCTCCGACGGCCCACTGCCGGAAGACGAAGAAACCGCCTTGGCAATTGGCCGTGAAGTTGGCTACCCGGTGATCATCAAAGCCGCTGGCGGCGGCGGTGGTCGCGGCATGCGGGTGGTGCACAACGAAGAAGAGCTGATCAAGTCGGCGCAACTGACGCGCACCGAAGCCGGCGCCTACTTTGGCAACTCGATGGTGTACTTGGAGAAGTTCCTGACCAATCCGCGCCACGTGGAAGTCCAGGTACTGTCGGACGGCCAGGGCAACGCCATTCATTTGGGTGATCGCGACTGCTCACTGCAACGCCGCCATCAGAAGGTCCTGGAAGAAGCGCCAGCACCGGGCATCGACGAGAAAGCCCGCCAAGAAGTCTTGGCCCGCTGCGTCAAGGCCTGCATCGACATCGGTTACCGTGGCGCCGGTACCTTCGAGTTCCTCTACGAAAACGGCAGCTTCTACTTTATCGAGATGAACACCCGCGTTCAGGTGGAGCATCCGGTGTCGGAAATGGTCACCGGCATCG
>JAURXE010000331.1 GCA_030654635.1 Pseudomonas sp. | reverse complement strand
ACCAAGTGGGTGTTGGGGATGCGCGCGTGAATCGCCTTGATCCGGTCGATGGCGAGGATGTCGCCGGTCGGTGGCTTGGTGAACTTGTAGGCACCGTGGCTGGTGCCGATGGCGATGGCCAGGGCGTCCACTTGGGTGCGTTTGACGAAATCAGCGGCTTCTTCCGGGTCGGTGAGCATCTGGCTGTGATCGAGCACGCCTTCGGCGCCGATGCCGTCTTCTTCACCGGCCATACCGGTTTCCAGGCTGCCCAGGCAACCCAGCTCGCCTTCTACCGAGACGCCACAGGCGTGGGCGAAGGCAACGGTCTGTTGGGTTACGCGCACGTTGTAGTCGTAGTCAGCCGGGGTTTTGCCGTCTTCTTTCAGCGAGCCGTCCATCATCACCGAGCTGAAGCCCAGCTGGATCGAGCGCTGGCAGACGTCCGGGCTGGTGCCGTGGTCCTGGTGCATGCACACCGGGATATGCGGAAATTCTTCGATCGCGGCCAGAATCAGGTGGCGTAAAAACGGCGCACCGGCGTATTTGCGCGCGCCGGCCGAGGCCTGCACGATCACCGGCGAGTCGGTCTTGTCGGCCGCTTCCATGATGGCGCGCATTTGCTCGAGGTTATTGACGTTGAACGCCGGTACGCCGTAACCGAATTCGGCGGCGTGGTCGAGCATTTGACGCATGCTGATAAGTGCCATGTTTGCAATCTCCGTAAAAGACTATTAGCCCTGCGCGCCAGCCATAGAGCTGACGCGATTTAAATTATTTGCCCGGTGCCTTGCAGCCGCGGCCAATCAAGTCGTTATTGGCCACCCAATACAGCAGACCTTCGTCACCCTTGGTGTGAAAAGCCAGCACGCTGTTGCTGTAGAGCGCACCAGAGCCCGAGGGTTCCGGTGTCAGGTGATAGAGCATGTCGCCGGCGCCGAGGCGCACTTCCATGCCGTTCTCCAACGCCGTATCCGGGCGCCAGTAGACCTCAACCTGCGAGTCGCACACCCAGCGCGTCCAGGCCGTGGTCGGTTCTGGCTGAATCACGCAACCGCCGACACTGGCAGCCAGCGCCAGGAGGACTAACAGCTTATTCATTGGCTTAATCCTTTGGCTCAATTGACTTGCTCGCAGCGCCGTTTAGGCTTTGCCGCGCTGTTCCAGCACCGCAACTGCCGGCAACACCTTGCCTTCGACGAACTCGAGGAAAGCACCGCCACCGGTGGAAATATAGGAAATCTGCGCCGCCACGTCGTATTTATCGATGGCCGCCAGGGTGTCACCACCGCCGGCAATCGAGAACGCCGGGCTGGCGGCGATAGCTTGGGCCAGCACCTTGGTGCCGTTGCCAAACTGGTCGAACTCAAACACGCCCACCGGACCGTTCCACAGAATGGTCTTGGCCGACTTAAGCAGCTCGGCAAAGTTGGCTGCGGTTTGCGGGCCGATGTCGAGAATCATGTCGTCCTCACTCACGTCGCCGATCAGCTTGACGGTAGCCTCGGCATCTTCAGCAAAGCGCTTGGCTACCACCACATCCACCGGCAGCGGTACGCTGACCTTGGCGGCGATGGCGCGGGCGACGTCGAGCAAGTCCGGCTCATACAGCGACTTGCCCACCGGATAACCGGCCGCCGCCAGGAAGGTATTGGCGATGCCGCCACCGACGATCAGCTGATCGCAAATCAGGCTCAGGCTGTTGAGTACATCCAGCTTGGTCGAAACCTTGGAGCCGGCCACGATAGCCGCCATCGGCTTGGCCGGATTACCCAGGGCCTTGCCCAAGGCATCCAGTTCGGCCGCCAGCAAGGGACCTGCGCAGGCGACTTTGGCAAACTTGGCCACGCCGTGGGTCGAACCCTCGGCGCGGTGGGCGGTGCCGAAGGCGTCCATCACAAACACGTCGCACAGGGCGGCGTATTGCTGGGCCAGTTCATCGGCGTTTTTCTTCTCGCCTTTGTTGAAACGCACGTTTTCCAGCAACACCAATTCGCCGGGCTTAACCGCCACACCAGTCAGATAATCGGCGATCAGCGGCACGTCGCGGCTCAGGGCTTTGGACAGGTAGGCGGCCACTGGCGCCAGGCTGTTTTCTGGCGAGAACTCGCCTTCGGTCGGACGCCCCAGGTGCGAGCAGACCATCACTGCCGCGCCTTTTTCCAGCGCCAGTTTGATGGTTGGCAAGGAAGCAAGAATCCGTGCGGCACTGCTGACCACGCCGTCTTTTACCGGCACGTTGAGGTCTTCGCGGATCAGTACGCGCTTACCTGCGAGGTCGAGATCGGTCATCTTCACGATGGTGTTAAACGGCGTGGTCATGGCTGCAGTCCTGTTCGGGGCTGTTTAGGTTGAAGGGGTTTGGGCGGCGTCGAGCCAGTGCTCGGCAACGTCCAGCATTCGGTTGGCAAAGCCCCATTCGTTGTCGAACCAGGCCAGCAGATTCACCAGCCGGGGGCCGGAAACGCGGGTCTGGCTGCCATCGACAATCGCCGAATGCGGGTCATGATTAAAGTCGCAGCTGGCGTGGGGTAACTCGGTGTAAGCCAGCAAACCTTTTAGCGGGCCGCTTTCAGCCGCCGCGCGGAGAATCTGATTAATCTCGGCGGCCGTGGTGTCGCGGGCCGTCAGCAGGCAGATATCCAGGCAGGACACATTCACCGTCGGCACGCGCACAGCTTTGGCCTGAATCCGCCCGACAAGTTCCGGCAACAGCCGCTCGATACCACGGGCCAGACCGGTGGACACCGGAATTACCGACTGAAAGGCCGAACGGGTACGACGCAGGTCTTCGTGGTGATAGGCATCGATCACCGGCTGATCGTTCATCGCCGAGTGAATGGTGGTGATCGACAC
>JAURXE010000330.1 GCA_030654635.1 Pseudomonas sp. | reverse complement strand
TAAGGTGCGCCTGGGCCCTGGCGCCGCCCACCGGGCTGTTGGCCTGGGTGATAAAGGTGACGGGTTTGTCTTTCAGTGGTGACTTGAACGCCGGGCGTGAGGCCCAGTCGATGGCGTTCTTCAGTACCGCTGGAATGCTGTGGTTGTACTCCGGCGTGCAGACAATCAGCGCATCGGCCCAGCTGACCTGTTCGAGCAACTGCAGCACCTGTGCCGGCCGCTGGTCGCCCTCGATATCTTGGCAATAAAACGGCAACAACCGAAGGTCGGGGGTAGCAGTGTGGTGTTCGGGCAATTGCTCGGCAACGAAGTGCAGCAGCGCCTGGGAAAAACTGGTGCGGTGAAAACTGCCGGAAAGAAGGAGGAAGTTCATCGTGTTTACAGGCTCCTAAAGTGTCGTCGGTTGTTCGGTGTTGGCCCTCGACTAAAAAACCGGGCAGTTACGCTGGTGGCGCAAGTGCTCGGGTTTTTAGTTTTGCAGATGCTGCCTGCGGGCGACTTAGCCGGCGACCAGTACGCGGATGGCTTCCAGGCGCAACGCGGCCTTGTCGAGCATCGCCAGGCCCTGTTCGCGTTGCTTGCGCAAGGCGTCCAGTTCACTGGTGCGCACGCTGGGGTTGACCGCTTGCAGGGCAGTCAAACGAGCCAGCTCTTCTTCGGTATCGGCGGCCAAACGGCGCTTGGCTTCGGCCACCCGCTCGGCGTGGCGTGGCGCAACCTTGGCTTCGCCGGCATTGATCTGCGGATTAAGCACCTCACGCTGGGCCTGAACAAACTTGTTGGCACTGGCGCGTGGCACGCTTTCCAGCTGATCGCTTAGGGTCTCGAAGGACACTTTGCTGGCCAGGTCGTTGCCGTTGTTATCCAGCAGGCAGCGCAGCGCCGCCGGCGGCAGGTAACGGCCCAGTTGCAGCGCGCGCGGGGCCACCACTTCGCTGACGTAGAGCAGTTCCAGCAGCACGGTGCCGGGTTTCAGAGCCTTGTTCTTGATCAGCGCCACGGCGGTGTTGCCCATTGAGCCTGACAGCACCAGGTCCATGCCGCCTTGCACCATCGGGTGTTCCCAAGTGAGGAACTGCATGTCTTCGCGGCTCAGGGCCTGGTCGCGGTCGTAGGTGATGGTCACGCCTTCGTCGTCGCCCAGCGGGAAGCTGGCGTCGAGCATTTTCTCGCTGGGACGTAGGATCAGGGCGTTTTCCGAGTGGTCTTCGCTGTCGATACCGAAGGCGTCGAACAAGGCCTCCATGTAAATCGGCAGGGCGTACTCGTCGTCTTGTTCGAGAATCGCCTCGACCAGCGCCTCGCCTTCACCAGCACCGCCGGAATTGAGTTCCAGCAGACGGTCGCGGCCGGCGTGCAGTTCGCCTTCCAGGCGCACGCGCTCGGTTTGCGCCTCGTCCACCAGGGCTTGCCATTCACCGTCGTCGCCGGCTTCCAGCAGTGGCAGCAGCCGTGGGCCGAACTGGTGTTGCAGGGCATTACCGGTCGGGCAGGTGTTGCAGAAGGCATTCAACGCCTGGTGATACCACTGGAACAACCGCTCTTGCGGGCTGTTTTCCAGGTACGGCACATGCAGTTGGATGGTGTGCTGCTGACCGATACGGTCGAGGCGGCCGATGCGCTGCTCGAGCAGGTCCGGGTGGGACGGCAGATCGAACAACACCAAGTGATGGGCGAACTGGAAGTTGCGGCCTTCGCTGCCGATTTCCGAGCAAATCAGCACCTGGGCGCCGAATTCTTCGTCGGCAAAATAGGCAGCGGCGCGATCCCGTTCGAGGATGTTCATGCCCTCGTGGAACACAGTGGCGAGAATCCCGGAGCGCACGCGCAAGGCGTCTTCCAAGTCCAAGGCGGTCTCGGCGTGGGCGCAGATCACCAGCACCTTGACCTTTTTCAGCATCTTCAGGGTGTCGATCAGCCATTCGACGCGCGGGTCAAAACGCCACCAGCGCTGCTCTTCGCCGGCCTCTGGTTGGGCCTGGTAGCTGACTTCCGGGTAGAGGTCGGCATGCTCGCCGACCGGCAGTTCCAGATAGACGTCCGGGCAGGCCAGCGGGTAGGGGTGCAGTTGCCGCTCGGGGAAGCCGCGCACTGCCGAACGGGTGTTGCGAAACAGTACCCGGCCGGTGCCATGGCGGTCGAGCAGCTCACGGACCATGCGCGCGCGGGCTTCGGTATCTCCACTTTCAACGGCTGCCAGTAGCTCATCGCCAGCGCTGCCGAGGAAACCATGTATCGCCGTGCGGGCTTGGCTGCTGAGGCTGCCTTGGTCGAGCAGTTCTTGTACCGCTTCGGCCACCGGCTGGTATTGCGCGCTCTCGGCGCGAAAGGCCGCCAGATCATGGAAACGATCCGGGTCGAGCAGGCGCAGGCGGGCGAAGTGACTGTCCAGACCCAGTTGTTCCGGGGTGGCGGTTAATAGCAACACGCCGGCGATTTGTCGGGCTAGTCGCTCGACCAGATCGTATTCGCGGCTGGCTTGCTCGGGGTGCCAGACCAGATGGTGGGCTTCATCGACCACCAGCAAATCCCAATCAGCGGCCAGCAGATAATTCTGGGCTTTGTCGTCGTCGGTCAGCCATTCCAGAGCGACCAATGCCAGTTGGGTATCTTCGAAGGGGTTGTCGGCATCGCTTTCGGCGCAGCGTTCGCGGTCGAACAAGGCCACCGGCAGGTTGAAGCGCCGGCGCATCTCTACCAACCACTGATGCTGCAGGTTCTCGGGCACCAGAATCAGCACGCGGCTGGCGCGGCCCGAGAGCAGCTGGCGATGGATTACCAGGCCTGCTTCGATGGTTTTACCCAAGCCCACTTCGTCGGCCAGTAACACGCGCGGAGCGCTGCGGTCGGCGACTTCGCGGGCGATGTGTAATTGGTGTGCGATCGGTTGCGCACGGGCGCCACCCAGGCCCCAAAGGCTCGATTGCTGCAGCCGGCTGCTGTGGCCGAGGGTTTGGTAGCGCAGACGAAACCACGGCAGCGGGTCGATCTGCCCGGCAAACAGGCGGTCGCTGGCCAGGCGAAACTGAATAAAGTTCGACAGCTGGGTTTCCGGCATGGTCACCGGCTGGTGCTGGGCGTTCAGGCCGTGGTACACCAACAGGCCATCGACGTCGTCGACTTCCTGTACGGTCAGCTTCCAACCTTCGAAGTGGGTAATGTCATCGCCCGGCGAGAAGCGTACGCGGGTCAGCGGTGCGTTGCGGGTCGCGTACTGGCGGGTTTCGCCGGTGGCCGGGTAAAGTACGGTAAGCAGCCGGCCATCTTCTGACAGTACGGTGCCTAGCCCCAATTCAGCTTCGCTGTCACTGATCCAGCGTTGCCCCGGTTGATACTGCGCCATGCCTGTCTCCCGCTGTGAAAAAGCCGGCTATGGTAACGGAACGCCGTGCGCAGGGCGACGGCACTTGCCGACTGGTTATGGGTCAAAAGTGTAGTAAGCCGTTTTATCGGTGATTCAAGTCAGCGGCTGAACGGCCGACAGTCTGACCAAAGGATGCGAGAAATAACGCCATGCTGCCGCCAATTCCACCGGGCCTGCTGCCCGTGACCTCTCAGCAGGAAGTCGCCAAGCCGCGTCCGGATATCCCGCCGGTGACGCCCGTTGAGGCCAGCGCCAAGGAAAGTGCGGTGAGCCTGGAAAAGCGTCACCCGCAAGAGGCCGAGGAGTTGCTGCGTCAAGAGCAGCGCCGCCGCCAGCAGCAGCGCCGTGGCTACAGTCCGGCGCAGCTGGCCGAGGGTGAAGTGGCTCCAGAAGATCAGGCGGTACTCGAAGAGTTGCCCCGCCAGGGGCTGTGGGTCGATGTCGAGGTTTAACCGTGGTCTTGTTTAATGATCTTGGGCATGAGCAGCAGCTGCCGCTGGCCGATGCCGAACTGCGCTGGCAGCCCGAGTGGCTGGACGCAGTCACGGCCGATCACTGGCTGACCGCGCTACTGGCGCAAACTCCTTGGCAGCAGCCGCAGGTATTTGTGCATGGCCGCCAGCATCCGGTGCCGCGCTTGTTGGCCTGGTATGGCGATGCCGGTGTGAGTTACCGCTATGCCGGCCTAAACCATCAACCCTTGGCGTGGACGCCGTTGCTGGCGCAGATTCGTGCTCGGGTCGAGGCGGCAGCGGGGCAGGCATTCAATGGTTTGTTGCTCAACTATTACCGTGACGGCCAGGATTCCATGGGCTGGCACAGCGATGATGAGCCTGAGCTGGGGCGCAATCCGTTGATTGCTTCGCTGAGCCTGGGCGGGGAGCGGCGCTTCGATTTGCGTCGCTGCGGCACCAGTCGCATTGAGTATTCGTTGCCCTTGAACCATGGCTCGCTGCTGGTCATGGCCGGTGCAACCCAGCATCATTGGCAACATCAAGTGGCGAAGACCCGCAGCCCCTGCGCGCCACGCCTGAATCTGACCTTTCGATGGATTTTGCCGCAAGCATGAACGACGACAATGTGATTGATCTAACCCGCGAGCGTGACAAGCGCGTGCATGACCGCAACGAGAAACGTTTGAACGAGGTACGCGAAGCGTTTGCCCAGGCTTTGCCTCTGGGTAAGCCTAAGAAAAAGCCCAAGAACAAGCCTAAAAAGCCCTGAGCGCGGGGTTTTGGTGTCGTTGTGGGGCTGGTTTTATTGATCTGGATCAGCCCTAGGGCGAGCCCGCGATTGGCCCTGTCACTGTATTGATCAAGATCAATTATTGCGGCCCGTTCAGGGGCTACCTTGCAGTCATCCAATTGTGGGTTTGAACAGCGAGGATGCAGCCATGTTCGTCGACGTAGTGGTTATTGCGGGTATAGGCACCGTCGGGTTGATGGTCGCCTTTCTGGCCGGTTTTGGTTATTTCATTTGGAAGGACTCGCACAAGGTCAAGGTCAAGGCTATCGCCAAGACCAAGCAAGGTTGAGTCCTTCAGCAGCAGAGCACGCAAGGCAATTTGAGGCGACTTCGGTCGCCTTTTTTTATGGTTTTTTTCTTGCTGTGCCGAGCCGATCGCACCGCATGCGCGCGGTGAGACCGGCTGTCAGGTATTAGCCGATGCTGATGGTCGGCAGGGCGGGCAGTTCAATGCTTAGTTGTTCGCGCGGGGCGAGCACTTCAGCCTCGCCATCGACGACCAATTCGTCGCGCTGGTTAAACACCCTAGTGGCCAGCTTGACACGGCCTTTGGGCTGTTTTTCGAGCACTTCCAGGCGCACTTGCAGGGTGTCGCCGAGTTTTACTGGGCGGCTGAATTTGAGGCTCTGGCCTAGGTAAATGGTGCCCGGCCCAGGCAGTTGGCAGGCGATGGCCGCACTGATCAGCGCGCCGCTGAACATGCCGTGGGCGATGCGCTCTTTGAACATGCTGGCGGCGGCAAATTCGGCGTCCAGGTGCACCGGGTTGCAGTCGCCAGATGCGGCTGCAAATAACTGCACATCGCGCTCTTCGACGGTTTTGTTGAAGGTGGCAGTTTGGCCGACTTCAAGGGCGTCGTAGGGGAAGTTGTTTACCAGGCTCATGCGGGTTCCTTGCTAGTAGGTGGATTGCTGGTTGAGCAATGACGGTTGGTGGTGAGCGCCTGCTCAAGCCAGTCGATCAGAAAGCCGGTGACTTCGTCACGATTGGTTTCGTTGAGCAATTCATGGCGTGCCTGCGGGTAGATTTTCAATTGCAGTTGGCTGGCGCCGGCGTTGCTTAGAGCATTGGCCAGGTCGTCAAGACGCTTGCCATCGCTGACCGGGTCACAGCTGCCGCCGATCACCAGCAGGGGCAGGTTGCTGTCGATCTGCAGCAGGCTGCCGCGTGGGGTGATCTGCTGCAGACCTTCCAGCAGGTCGAGCCACAGCTGATTGGTGCAGCGAAAGCCACAGAGCGGGTCGCTGATGTATTTATCCACTTCAAGCGGGTCGCGGCTGAGCCAGTCAAACGCGGTGCGGTTGGGTTTGAAGGCCTTGTTGAATGAGCCAAACGATAGAAACTCCATCAGCGCGCTGCGCCCGGTCGGCCCTTGGCGCCAACGCTCAAAACGTGCAACCAGGCTGGCGGCGCGATACAGCGCCAGGGGTTGGTAGTTGGAGCCGGAAAGTATTGCGCCCTGCAGGCTGCAACTGTGCTGCATCAAATAGGCTTGGGCGATGTAACTGCCCATGCTGTGGGCCAGCAGGAAGATCGGCGTCTCCGGGTATTGCTGGCGAATATGGTGGTTGATGCTGGCCAGATCGCCAACCACTTTCTGCCAGCCGTCGTGGTCGGCATAGTGGCCGAGCACGCCATGTTCGGCAGTTTTGCCATGCCCGCGCTGGTCGTGGGCATACACCGTAAAGCCCGCTTGTACCAAGGCCGGAGCGAGGCGCGCGTAGCGGCCGCTGTGCTCGGCCATGCCGTGGGCAATCATGACTGCGCCCTTGGGGGCCTCATCGGCAAACCAGTGATTGACGTACAGCGGCGCTGCGTCGCTGGCCTTCAGCCAAAAAGCTTCATGGTGCATGGCGGGTCCTTGTGCTCGTGAGGTGGCGCATTTTGCATGGCTGGCGCGCGTAGGCAAAGCCCGGCCAGGGTCGCGGGATGATTTGTAGTGTAGCTATCCATGCAACTTTAATGGCTGGGATTCATCCGCTCAATAAGGTGCTGCAGGCTATTTGCCTGTGGCCTGGGAGCTGTTAAGTTCGGCATATTCCCGCGCGCGCGGGTCAGTTGCTGGATGGGGATAATAATAAATGCAAGCTGAATTCTGGAACGATAAGCGCCCGGCGGGTGTACCCCACGAGATTGATTTAACGGCTTACAAGTCGATCGTTGAGGTGTTTGAGCGCTCTTGCAAAAAATTTGCCGATCGCCCGGCCTTTAGCAATCTAGGGGTGACGCTCAGCTACGCTGAACTCGACCGTCTCTCGGCTGCATTTGCCGGTTACCTGCAAAAGCACACCGACCTCAAGCCCGGCGACCGTATTGCCGTGCAGATGCCGAATATTCTGCAATACCCAATTGCGGTGTTTGGCGCCTTGCGCGCCGGCCTGATCGTGGTCAACACCAACCCGCTGTATACCGCGCGGGAAATGCGCCACCAATTCAAAGACTCCGGCGCCCGTGCCCTGGTGTACCTCAACGTGTTTGGCAAGCTGGTGCAGGAAGTGCTGCCCGACACCGACATCGAGTTCCTGATCGAGGCGCGGATGGGCGATATGTTGCCCAGCCTCAAGGGCTGGTTGGTCAACAGCGTGGTCAAACACGTTAAGAAAATGGTTCCGGACTACCAGTTGCCACAGGCGCAGGGGTTCAAGTCTGTGCTCAGTCAGGGCGGTGGCCAGAGCCTCAGACCGGTCAAGGTTGGGCTGGACGATATTGCTGTGTTGCAATACACCGGCGGCACCACCGGCGTGGCCAAGGGCGCGATGCTCACCCACGGCAATCTGGTGGCCAATATGCAGCAGATCCACGCTTGCCTGTCACAGTTGGGCGACGATGGCCAGGTGCTGATGAAAGAGGGGCAGGAGATCATGATTGCGCCGCTGCCGCTTTATCATATCTATGCCTTCACCGCGAACTGCATGTGCATGATGGTCAATGGCAACCACAACATCCTGATCAGCAACCCCCGCGACATCGGCGCCTTTATCAAAGAGCTGAAGAAGTGGCGTTTCTCGGCGTTGCTGGGCTTGAACACCCTGTTCGTAGCCTTGATGGACCATCCTGAGTTCAAGGATCTGGATTTCTCTAACCTCAAGGTCACCAACTCCGGCGGCACGGCGCTGGTCAAGGCCACGGCCGAGCGTTGGCAAGCCATTACCGGTTGTTCGGTGGTTGAGGGCTACGGCCTGACAGAAACCTCACCGGTGGCCAGTACCAACCCCTATGGCGATAAAGCCCGTTTGGGTACCGTGGGCATTCCGGTGCCGGGTACGGCCTTTAAAGTCATCGATGATGATGGTGTCGAGCAGCCACTGGGCGAGCGCGGCGAGTTGTGCGTTAAAGGCCCGCAAGTGATGAAGGGTTATTGGCAGCGCCAGGAGGCGACTGATGAGGTGCTGGACGCTGAGGGCTGGCTGAAAACCGGCGATGTGGCGGTGATTGATCCGGACGGCTTTGTGCGCATCGTCGACCGCAAAAAAGACCTGATTATCGTCTCGGGTTTCAATGTCTATCCCAACGAAATTGAAGACGTACTGATGACCCATCCGCAGGTCGTCAGTTGCGCGGCGATTGGTGTGCCGGATGAACGCTCCGGTGAGGCGGTTAAGTTGTTTGTGGTGGCGCGTGCCGGCGGCGTGACAGTTGAGGAATTAAAGGCTTTTTGCCGGGAGAATTTCACCGCTTACAAGGTGCCGCGGCATATCGTTTTTCGCGAGTCTTTGCCGATGACCCCGGTGGGTAAAATTCTCCGCCGCGAGCTGCGTGATATCGCCTAGAACCTAGCGGGCGCCGGGCTCTTGGCTGTCTTGCGGCAGGTTCAAAAAATGACCGGAAGTTGATCTTTCGGTCATTTCCGTAACTGGCCGGCCGGCTTTTGCTGCTGGTCTGGTCTGCCTAAAGCTGCTACGCTCGGCCCGGTTTTTTGCCCGCTAAAAGGGCCGAAAACCCCGAGAAAACAAAAAATAATCGTCGTTCAGGCGCTAAAAAACAGCTGTAGTTTAGGAGAGGGCTTGCATGTCTGAGAACTTCTGGAAGGACAAATACCCAGCGGGCATTTCGGCCGAGATTGATCCCGACCAGTTTGCGAACATTCAAGCGGTACTTAAACAGTCCTGCCAGCGTTTCGCCGACAAACCGGCGTTTAGCAACCTGGGCAAAACGCTCACCTATGCTGAGCTTTATGAGTTGTCGGGTGCCTTCGCGGCTTACCTGCAGCAGCATACGGACCTGCAGCCGGGCGATCGCATCGCCGTGCAGTTGCCGAATATCTTGCAATACCCAATTGTTGTGTTCGGCGCCATGCGTGCCGGCCTAGTGGTGGTCAATACCAACCCGCTGTACACCGCGCGTGAGTTGGAGCACCAGTTCAATGACTCCGGCGCCAAGGCGCTGGTGACCTTAGCCAATATGGCCCATTTGGTTGAGCAGGTTCTGCCAAAAACCGGGATCAAAACCGTCATAGTCACCGAAGTCGGCGACATGCTGCCGACCCTTAAGCGCCTGTTGGTTAACAGCGTGGTTAAGTATGTGAAGAAGATGGTGCCGGCCTATAACTTGCCGCAAGCCATCAAGTTCACCCAGGCCTTGGCGCAAGGGCGCGGCAAAGTCGTCCGTGAAAGCAGCCCGGTAAACACTGATGTGGCGGTGCTGCAATACACCGGCGGCACCACGGGCGTGGCTAAGGGTGCGATGCTTACCCACCGCAACCTGATCGCTAACATGCTGCAAGCCAAAGGCTTGATGGGCGCCAACCTGAATGAAGGTTGCGAGATCGTTATCGCCCCGCTGCCGCTGTATCACATTTATGCCTTCACCTTTCATTGCATGGCGATGTTGATGACCGGCAACCACAACGTGCTGATCAGCAACCCGCGCGATCTGCCCGGCATGATGAAAGATTTGGCCAAGTTCAAGTTCACCGGCTTCGTCGGCTTGAACACGCTGTTCGTGGCCCTGTGCAATAACGAAGAGTTTCGCGCCCTGGACTTCTCGGCCCTGAAGCTGACCCTGTCCGGTGGCATGGCGCTGCAACTGGCGGCTGCCGAGCGCTGGAAAGACGTCACTGGTTGCCCGATCTGCGAAGGTTACGGCATGACCGAAACCAGTCCGATTGTCTCGGTTAACCCGTTCCAGAACATTCAGATTGGCACCATCGGTATTCCGGTACCGTCGACCCTGTGCAAGGTCATCGATGACGAGGGCAATGAACTGCCCCTCGGTGGTCGCGGCGAGTTGTGCGTTAAGGGCCCGCAGGTGATGAAGGGCTACTGGCAGCGCCAGGAAGCCACCGATGAAATGATCGACGCCGATGGCTGGCTGAAGACCGGCGATATAGCCGTGATTCAGGAAGACGGTTACATGCGCATTGTCGACCGCAAGAAAGACATGATTTTGGTCTCTGGCTTTAACGTCTACCCCAATGAGTTGGAAGACGTGCTGGCCACGCTGCCGGGTGTGATGCTCTGCGCCGCTATCGGTATTCCCGATGAGCGTTCTGGTGAGGCGATCAAGCTGTTTGTGGTGGTCAAGCCGGGCGAAACCCTGACTAAAGAGCAGGTGATGGAGCATATGCGCGCCAACGTCACGGGCTACAAAGTGCCGCGTGCCATTGAGTTCCGCGACAGCTTGCCAACCACCAACGTGGGTAAGATTTTGCGCCGCGAACTGCGTGATGAAGAGCTGAAAAAAATCGCCAGCAAGTAAGCCGAATCTGAGTTGAAGGCCTAACAGCTTCTGTCTTCAACTCCAGCACTGGCTCAAAATGCAAACGCCCCGACTGGTTCGGGGCGTTTGCATTTTGGCAGTTCAAGTATCGATAAAGCCGACTTCGATATCTGTGCTCTGCGGGTTAAGCCGCTTGGGAGAACAGTTCCGGGATACTGAAACCGGTCTTTTGGTCGATGTCCGGCAGGTCGTAATGCTCGTGGCCGCCAAGGGCGCAATAGACCAACCAGTGATGGTCTTGCACGTTGAAGGACAGTTGGTCGAGCACCTCATCGAGTTCATCGATCTCGTCGAGTGAGTCAATCAGGTAGTCGCGATCTTGCGGTAGCGCATGCAACATGAGTGGATCCTCCGTGGAAATTTTACTACTGAGCGTTATGCCGTTGAGCAGCATGCTGAGTTGCCCAAGGCAGGTAATTAACTCTAGGACAAAAGTTTTACCGTGCTGCGACAAGAAGATGAAAGGTTTGCATTTCGTCGGAATTCGCGGGCGGGAAATTACGCCTTAGGTAGACTCTGCGACCGCTTTTTCCCGCCCGTTTTTTGTCCTGTAGCCGTTATTCTGGGCTTGGATTTGCTATCTCTGACGTGGAGACAATTGATGTCGCTGCAAGCGCTTTATGCGTTGTTTAACGCCCAGCCCGCCCGCTGGTTAAACTTACTGGCGCTGTTTTTGGCTTGCTCTGGCGCCTGGTTGCTACTGGCGACCCGTCAACGTGAACAGGCGGCCATTGGCGCGTTGGCCGTGGGCGGCGAGGGCAATGCCATGGCCGCCCCACAGGATGAAGCGACCCAGCGACTCAATAGGTTTTTCTACCAGTTTGGCTTTGCCTGCATGGCGGCTGCCTTGTTGCTGTCTTGGGGCAGTAGCCAGTGGTGATAGCGCTCAGTTCAGGCTAAGCGCAAAAAAAATGGCGACCAACAGGTCGCCATTTTTTTGCCGGCGGCTTTACAGCGGCAAGCCGGCTTTGATCCGGTATTGATTGCGCACCGGGTTGGCGTACTGCTCTATCAGATAAGGCTGGTGTTCGCGCGGGCAGGCGGCCAGACGTTTGTCCCACTGGGCTTGCGCCTTGGCCAGCTCGTCGGCCGGGAACAGCTGCGCGGCGTTTGGCACCTGCAGCGCCGGGTCTTGCCCGGTCCATAGGGCATAGGCCAGGTAGTGCACCGGAAACAGCCGATAGCCGGCGATGATCTGCCGATCCATCTCGGCGGCCAGCAGTTTGGTGTCGGCAAATTCGGCGCTGATCGGTGCGGCAAAGTTGATATGCACCCGGCCTTTGTAACCGGTGATGCCCAGAGCAATGCTGCTGTCGTCCTCGCCAGGGGCTTTGAAGTAGCTGCCGGTGCTGGCGCGAATAAACAACTCGCGGGCCTTGGCCTGATCGCAGGGATCGTATTCGTAGCTGATCGACAC
>JAURXE010000318.1 GCA_030654635.1 Pseudomonas sp. | reverse complement strand
CTGTCGCCGATCAGCGAGCGAATATCGCGGCCGGTATCCAGGGCGATGCGTTGCACCAAGGGGTAGGTTTCCGGGTGCACCGCCGAGGCGTCCAGCGGGTTATCGCCATTCATCACCCGTAGGAAGCCGGCGGCTTGTTCGAAGGTTTTATCGCCCAAACGCGGCACTTTCAACAAGGCGGCGCGGGTTTTAAAGGCACCGTTAGTGTCGCGGTGGTTGACGATATTTTGCGCCAAGGTGCTGTTCAGCCCGGAGATCCGCGCCAGCAAGGCCACCGAGGCGGTGTTCACGTCGACGCCGACGGCGTTCACGCAGTCTTCCACCACCGCATCCAGGCCACGGGCCAGTTTCAACTGTGACACGTCGTGCTGGTACTGGCCGACGCCGATGGATTTCGGGTCGATTTTTACCAGCTCGGCCAGTGGATCTTGCAGGCGCCGGGCAATCGACACCGCGCCGCGCAGGGTCACGTCCAGATCGGGGAACTCCTTGGCGGCCAGTTCCGAGGCCGAGTACACCGAGGCGCCGGCCTCGGACACCATGACCTTGGTCAGCTTCAGGCTCGGCAGCTGTTTGATCAGGTCGGCGGCCAGTTTGTCGGTCTCGCGGCTGGCGGTGCCGTTGCCGATCGAGATCAGGTCGACCTTATGCTTGGCGCACAGCTTGGCCAGGGTCGCCAGGGTGCCATCCCAGTCGTTGCGCGGCGCGTGGGGGTAAACGGTGGCGGTGTCCAGCACCTTGCCGGTGGCATCCACCACCGCCACTTTGCAGCCGGTGCGCAGCCCAGGATCGAGGGCCAGGGTCGCCCGTGGCCCGGCTGGCGCGGCCAGCAGCAGGTCGTGCAGGTTGCGGGCGAAGACCATGATGGCTTCGTCTTCGGCGCCTTCGCGCAGTTCGCCGAACAAGTCGGTTTCCAGGTGGGTGTAGAGCTTGACCTTCCAGGTCCAGCGCACCACCTCACTCAGCCATTTATCGGCCGGGCGGTTTTGATTGGTGATGCCGAAACGCTCGGCAATCATGCCTTCGCCCGGATGCATGCTGCCCGGTAACTCGTCGCCGACCTTCAGGCCGGCACTGAGAAAGCCTTCGTTGCGCCCGCGGAAAATCGCCAGGGCGCGGTGCGAGGGCACGCTCTTGAAGCGTTCATCGTGTTCGAAATAGTCGCGAAACTTGGCGCCTTCTTCTTCCTTGCCTGCCACCAAGCGAGCGCTGAGGGTGGCTTCCTGCTTGAGGAAACTGCGCAGATTGGTCAGCAGCGTGGCGTCTTCGGCGAAACGCTCCATGAGGATGTACTTGGCACCTTCGAGTACGGCCTTGAGGTCGGCGAAGCCTTTTTCCGCATCAATAAAACGTGCCGCTTCGGACTCGGGATTCAGGCTCGGGTCGGCAAACAGTGCGTCGGCCAATTCGCCGAGGCCGGCTTCCAGGGCGATCTGGCCCTTGGTGCGGCGCTTCTGTTTGTAGGGCAAATACAAGTCTTCGAGACGGGTTTTGGTGTCGGCCAGGTTGATCTCGCGGGCCAGCTCCGGGGTCAGCTTGCCTTGTTCATTGATGCTGGCGAGGATGCTGGCGCGCCGGTCGTCCAGCTCGCGCAGGTAGCGCAGGCGCTCTTCGAGGTTACGCAGCTGGGTATCGTCGAGGCTGCCGGTGACTTCTTTACGGTAGCGCGAGATAAACGGCACGGTCGAACCTTCATCGAGCAGGGCCACGGCGGCGGCCACTTGCTGCGGACGTACGCCCAGTTCCTCGGCGATACGGTTATTGATGCTGTCCATAGATCCACCTACTAACGAATTGGAAACCGGTCGAGACCGTCTGAAAAGGCCGGCATTATACCCAGCGGGGGCCAAAGCGGGACGGCCGCCACGCGGTGCGACAAATCTGCTAACAATGGTGGCGATACGCCCACGCACCGGCTGCGCCATAATGCCGCGTATTAGCCAAGGAGCTGCCATGACCGCTGAATCGAAAACCAACAGTGCCGACGAAGGCGAAAAAATTCTGATCGTCGATGATGATCCGGGTTTGCGTCGCTTGCTCGAGCGCTTTTTGACCGAGCAGGGTTATCGCGTCAAAGCCGTGGAAAACACCGAACAGATGGACCGCGTGCTCGGCCGCGAGCTGTTTCAGTTGTTGGTGCTCGACCTGATGCTGCCCGGCGAAGACGGCCTCAGCGCCTGCAAGCGCCTGCGCGATGCCAATAACCAGATGCCGATCATCATGCTCACCGCCAAGGGCGATGAGGGCAGCCGGATTCAGGGCCTGGAGCTGGGCGCCGACGATTATTTGGGCAAGCCGTTTAACCCGCGTGAACTGTTGGCGCGGATCAAAGCCGTGTTGCGCCGCCAAGCGCCGGTGGTGCCGGGCGCGCCGGGCAGCGAGGATGAAACCGTCAGTTTCGGCGAGTACGAGTTGTTTCTCGCCACCCGCGAGCTGAAGAAGGGTGACGAGGTGCATATGCTCACCACCGGCGAATTCGCCGTGCTCAAAGCCCTGGTGCAGCACGCTCGCGAGCCGCTGACTCGGGACAAACTGATGAACCTGGCCCGTGGCCGCGAGTGGGACGCCCTGGAGCGCTCCATCGACGTGCAGATCTCCCGCCTGCGGCGGATGATCGAGCCCGACCCGTCCAAGCCGCGCTATATCCAGACGGTCTGGGGTGTGGGTTACGTGTTTGTGCCCGACGGTAAATAAGCTGTCGAGCAAGCGCGGTGGACGGATGGACTCAGCAGCGTAGCGAGCAGTCCATCGGTGCTAAGTCTCGTTGTTTGCCCGCGTAACCCGTTCAACCCACGCAGACCTTCAGCCGATGAAAACTCCACTCTGGTTCCCGCAAAGCTTCTTCGCCCGCACCCTTTGGTTGGTGTTGGGCGTGGTGCTGTTTTCCAAGGCCCTGACCCTGGTTTATCTGATGATGAACGAGGACATGCTGGTTGATCGCCAGTACAGCCATGGCACCGCGCTGACGGTGCGCAGCTATTGGGCGGTGGATGAACAATCGCGGGTCGCCATCAGCAAGGCCTCCGGTTTGCGGATGGCACCGATTGAAAGCGTGCCGGCCGGCGAGCATCACTGGCCCTACAGTGAGGTGTTCGAGCGGCAGATGCAGGACGAGTTGGGCGCTGATACCGAAGTGCGTGTGCGTGTGCAGCACCCGCCGGCGCTGTGGGTGCGCGCGCCCAATTTGGGCCCGGATTGGCTGATCGTGCCCCTGTACCCGCACCCGTTGCGCGGGCAGCGGATCTGGAGCGTACTCGGCTGGTTTCTGGCCATCGGTGTGCTCTCCACGGGCGCGGCCTGGATTTTCGTCCGCCAGCTCAGTGCGCCCTTGAAGCGCCTAGTATTTGCTGCCCGGCAACTGGGTCAGGGCCGCAGCGTGCGGCTACCGGAGAGTGACACCCCGAGTGAAATCGCTGAGGTTTACCGGGCCTTTAATCAGATGGCCGAAGACGTCGAGCAGGGCGCCCGCGAACGCGAACTGATGCTCGCCGGCGTCTCCCACGACCTGCGCACCCCCTTAACCCGCTTGCGCCTGGCGCTGGAATTGCTCAACAGCGATGCCGAGCTGACCGACGACATGGTCCGTGACATCGAAGACATGGACGCCATCCTCGAACAGTTTCTGGCCTTTATTCGCGATGGGCGCGATGAGGCGCTGGAGCAAGTGGATCTCGGTGCGCTGATCGAGGACCTAGTGGCCCCCTACAACCAGGCCAAGGAGCAAGTGCGCTTGTGCTTGGAGCCAATGCCGGCGCTGCCATTGCGGCGGGTGTCGATCAAGCGGTTGCTGACCAATCTGATCGAAAACGCCCTGCGCTACGGCACCGATGGCGTCGAAGTGGCCGCCTATGTGACCGGCAGTTGCGGCGCGCCCTATGTGGTGCTGAGCGTGCTGGATCGCGGTGTGGGGATTGATCCGGCGGAGCTTGCGCAGTTGTTTAACCCCTTTATTCGTGGCGACAAGGCCCGTGGCGGCAAAGGCGCGGGGTTGGGCTTGGCAATTGTGAAGCGGATTGCCGCGCTGCACGGCGGCAGTGTCGAGTTGCTCAATCGCTCGGGAGGCGGCGTCGAGGCGCGGGTTTGCCTGCCGATCGGACTGATGCTGCCGCGCAACGCGGTGTAAGCCGACGGTCTGCATCGGGCGAGCCTAGAGGGCGGGTAACAACCGATTTAGAGCATCTGTCGCGGGTTTAAGCGGCAATCCAAGCGCGGCTGAACTACGCTCAGAAAGCGTATTGAAGCGAGATATCTATGCCCGTAGTAGCTTGGCGTTTGCCAACATGGACCTGGTGGCTCGCGCTGCCGTTGTTACATATGGCCACCTGGTTGTCCTTGTCCAGCCAGTACCTTGGCGGGATCGCGCTGGGTTATCTGCCATTTGGCCTGGGCTTGGTGTTGTGCCTGTGGTGGGGGCCGCGGGTATTACCGGCGCTCTATCTAAATGCGTTGTTAAGTATCCCGTTGTGGGGACTCGACTGGCAGTGGGCGCCACTCTATGCCGTACCGGAAACGCTCTATGTAGCCATTGGTTGGTGGCTGCTGGCGCGCCGACCCTTTGATGCCGCCCTGGCGAACTTTGCCCCCTTGCTGCGGTTGATCTTGCTCGGCGTGTTGCTGCCCTTGCTGTTAATGGCCTTGACCGTACAAGGCAATCTGCTGCTGCTGGGGCGTATCGCCTTGAGCAATTTGCCAGCGGCGATTCTGGCCCAATGGTTAGTCGATAGTCTGACCACCCTGGGCCTGTGCGTGACCTTGTTGGTCTACCTCACTCCCTATCTACGTCGGCGTGGCTGGTGCCGGTTGCCGGCGGACCTGTCTGAAAGTGCGCCGCCGTGCCCTGCGCCACCCTGGTCGTTGCTACTGGCGTTGTTGTGCGGGTTACCGCTGTTATTAAGCTGGCTGCCGCCGCTGTTAGCGCTGCCGTTGGTGGCTGGCATGATGCTGCTGCTAGCCTTGCGTTGGGGCTTTAGTGGCGCGGTGTTTGGTGCTTGGCTGACCACGCTGCTGGCAATAGTGCTGCCGGCATTGCAGGGGGTAAATGCGGTTGATGCCTGGCTCGACCCGCAACGCACCGGGCTGCACCTGAGTGGGCTGTTGTTGCTCTGCGCCACTTTGTTGGTTGGTCGTAGTCTGAGCGATTTACGTCAGGCCTTGGCCCGCAGCGCGCAGATGCAGCAGCAGTTGGCGCTGGCCAACTCGGTGCTGCAGGCCTGCCCGCTGGGGATCAGTATCAGCGACGCGCGGCAGGCCGATTTCCCGCTGATTTATTGCAATCCGGCCTTTGAGCGGATCAGTGGTTACTCGGCCAGCGAAATGCTTGGGCGCAATTGTCGCCAGCTGCAGGGCCAGGCATCGCGGCAAGCCGCGCTGGCCCCAGTGCGGGCGGCCTTGCAGCGCGGCGACTCCTGTCAGGTGGTGCTGCGTAACTATCGCAAAGACGGTCGCGCGTTCTGGAATGAGCTCAGCTTGACGCCCATGCACGACGCCCAGGGCATCAGCCATTACGTCGGCATACAGCACGATGTCAGCGCCCGTGAGCGGCAAAACCGTGCGTTGCGTAAGCAGCGCGAAGAGCTATTACGGCAAGCGCAGTTACTCGCACAAACTGAGGCAATTGCCGATATCGGTGGCTGGGTGCTGAATTTGCCCGGCCGCGATATGTTTTGGAGTGAGGGCACTTTCCGCCTCTATGAGCTGGACTCTGGCGGTCCGACGCCAGACCTCAATCAGGCCCTGAGCTATTTCGATACCGAGGGCCGGGAGCGCATCGAAGCCACCTTGGCGAGCGTCTTGCTGTCGCCGCAGCCGTTTGACCTTGAGGCGCACCTGCTCAGCGCACGCGGCACTCCACGCTGGTTGCGGATCAAGGGTTTTTGCGAGCAGCACGAGCAGCAGGTGGTGCGCATTTACGGAGCGCTTCAAGATATTTCGGCGCGCAAACTGGCGCAAAAACAACTGCATGATCGCGATGAATGGCTGCGCATGTTCTTCGACGCGCCGCTGATCGGCATGGCCATGATTGGTCCGCAGGGGCAGTGGTTGCAGGTCAACAACAAGCTCTGCCAGATTCTCGCGCGCAGTGCCGATACCTTGCGCCAAAGCAGTTGGGCGGCGATTACCCATGCCGATGATTTGCTCCTTGAAATACCGTTGTTTGATGCTGTGCGGGCGGGTAACCGAGATGACTACGAGCTGGACAAGCGCTTTGTGCGTGGCGATGCCAGCAGTGTTTATGTGCGCTTGAGCCTGCGCGCAGTGCGCAATGCAGATGGGGCGCTGGAGGCCTGTCTGGCATTGATCGAGGACATCAGTGCACGGCATGAGGCCGAGGCGCGTTATCAAATTCTGGTCGAGCACGCCCCCGAGGCGATTCTGCTGTTTGATACCGAGCGCGGCATCATTGAGGTCAATGACAATGCCGTGCGGCTATTCGGTGCCCCGCGCGAGCAACTGTTGGGCACCATGCCGACCGATTACAGCCCCAAGTTGCAGGCCAATGGCCGTGACTCCTGGCAGCTGGGGCGCAGCCATGCAAAGGCCGCGCTGGCCGGTGCAGTGCCGGTGTTTGATTGGTTGCTGCGTGACGCTGCGGGGCGCATACGGCCTTGCGAAGTGAGCCTGGTGCGTTTGCCGAGTCAGCAGCGACCGTTGATTCGCCTGAGCGTTACCGACATTTCCGAGCGCCAGCGCTATCAGAAAGAGATCGAGCGCCTGGCTTTTAGCGATGAGCTCACAGGGCTGCCGAACCGCCGTTTATTGTCTGATCGCCTGCAGCACGCCATCGTTCGCGAGCAACGTGAACGACGCTTTGGCGCCTTGCTGTTTATCGATTTGGATCACTTTAAAACCGTCAACGACAGCCTTGGTCACCCGGTGGGCGACACCTTGCTGCGTGAGGTCAGCGCCCGCTTGGCAGCCTGCCTGCGGGCCGAAGATACCTTGGCACGGATCGGTGGCGATGAGTTCGTGGTGTTGCTGGAGGCCCTGGCCGACAATCTGGAGGGGGCCGCCGAACGGGCTGCCGAGATAGGCGAGAAGCTGCTCGACTGCCTGCTTGGCAGTTATCTGATTGATGGCCACGAGCTGTCGATCAGCGCCAGCATCGGCATCAGCTTGCATCCGCTGCCGGGTCAGGCCGCCGCCGATGCGCTCAAGCAAGCCGACACCGCCATGTATCAGGCCAAACAAAGTGGTCGCAATGGCCTGCACTTTTTTGCCAAAGAGATGCAGGCGGCCATCGACCAGCGCCTGCTGATGCAAAGCGAATTGCGCCAGGCCATCGTGCGCAATCAGCTGTACCTAGTGTTTCAGCCGCAGTTGGCGCTGGCCGATAATCGGGTGATCGGCGCCGAGGTGTTGCTGCGCTGGCAACACCCGCAGCGCGGTGCCATCTCGCCGGAGCAATTTATCCCTCTGGCCGAAGAAACCGGACTGATTCTTGAGCTCGGCGATTGGGTGCTGGAGCAGGCCTGTGCAGCGCTGGCGCGCTGGCAGCCGCAATGGCCGGAGCTGGTGCTGGCAGTGAACCTCAGCCCACGGCAATTACGCCAAGTTGATGTGGTGGCGCAGGTCAGCGCCTGTCTGCAACGTCACGGCTTGGCCGCCAGCGCGCTGGAGCTGGAAATTACCGAAAGCGTGTTGCTCGAGGACGTTGAGCAATGTATCCAGGCCATGCAGGGTTTGAAGGACTTGGGCGTACGTTTTGCTATCGACGATTTTGGCACCGGCTACTCATCGCTGACCTACCTCAAGCGCTTGCCGCTGGATCGGCTGAAGGTCGACCGGAGTTTTATTCACGACCTGCAAGGCGATCTCAGCGACCGCATGTTGGTGGAAACCATCTTGCTGATCGCCCATAACCTCGACTTGGAATGCGTCGCTGAAGGCATCGAAAACCCAGAGCAGCTGGCGTTTCTGCGTGAGCGCGGCTGCGCCATTGGCCAGGGTTATCTGTTTAGCAAACCACTGGCAGAAGCGGCCTTTCTCGATTGGTTGCAGCAGCAGGCGGGGGCGTAGGGTGGACTCCTGAGCGCAGCGAAGAGGCCACCACTGGGCTTGAGCCCACCCTACGCCGTCAGCCCGTGCCCTTGGTGCGGGTCAGGTTGGGGCCGCCGGATTTTTCGATGTACTGAATAATGATCCCGGCAACATCCTTGCTGGTGGTGGTTTCGATGCCCTCCAGGCCTGGCGAGGAGTTGACCTCCATCACTAGGGGGCCGTGGTTGGAGCGCAAAATATCCACCCCGGCGACGCTCAGGCCCATCACCTTGGCGGCGCGGATGGCGGTCATACGTTCTTCCGGGGTGATTTTGATCAGGCTGGCGGTGCCGCCGCGGTGCAGGTTGGAGCGGAACTCGCCGGGTTTGGCCTGGCGCTTCATAGCCGCGATCACCTTGTCGCCGACCACGAAGCAGCGGATATCAGCGCCGCCAGCTTCCTTGATGTATTCCTGAACCATGATGTCTTGCTTGAGGCCCATAAAGGCTTCGATCACTGACTCGGCGGCGGTCGAGGTTTCGCACATCACCACGCCGATGCCCTGGGTGCCCTCCAGCACTTTAATCACCAGGGGCGCGCCGTTGACCATTTCGATCAGGTCGGGAATGTCGTCCGGGGAGTGGGCAAAGCCGGTCACCGGCAAACCGATACCGCGCCGCGACAGCAGTTGCAGAGCGCGCAGCTTGTCCCGCGAGCGGGCGATGGCCACCGACTCGTTGAGCGGGAACACCCCCATCATCTCGAATTGGCGCAACACCGCGCAGCCATAAAAAGTCACCGAGGCGCCGATGCGGGGGATCACCGCATCGAAGCCTTCCAGCGGCTTACCACGGTAGTGAATCTGCGGCTTGTGGCTGGCGAT
This sequence comes from Pseudomonas sp., assembly GCA_030654635.1. Classification (GTDB taxonomy): domain Bacteria; phylum Pseudomonadota; class Gammaproteobacteria; order Pseudomonadales; family Pseudomonadaceae; genus Aquipseudomonas. Next base: position 3,269 of record JAURXE010000318.1, on the reverse strand, counting down.
GTTCATATAGGCGCGTAGGGTGTCGATCACCACCATCTCATGGCCGCGTTGCTGGCCGGCCTCAACGAGGCGGCGGGTGGAATACAAGCGCGGGTTACGCGACAGCACAGCGATTTTCATTTAACACCTGTAGCGCAAGAAATAAGTGCCGGCAGCGCCGGCTCGTGTTGAATAGGGGCCGAGGCTGTCGGCTTGTCTTGAATATAAGTAAGCGCCGGATTGACCACCAATTGCCCGTCGATCAGCGCCTTGGCGCCGATCAGCAGGCGGTAGCGCATGGCTTTGCGGCAGGTCAGGGTGAAGTCTACCGGCCAGGTGCGGTCACCCAGGCTCAGTTGAGTGCGGATCACGTAGCGGGTCTGGATGTGGCCGGTGGAGCTTTTAATGATTTTCCGGGCGACCAACTGCGCTTCGCAGCGCTGGTCGCGTAATTTTGTCCGGCTGCCGAAGTGCGCGGTAAAACGCAGCCAGTCGGCGCCATTGCATTCGAACACTTGGATGTCCGTGGCGTGCAGGGTCGAGGTGCTGGCACCAGTGTCGATCTTCGCGCGCAGGCTGGCCACGCCGAGGTCGGGAAGGGCGACCCATTCACGCAGGCCAATCACTGTGAGGTGGTCGAAAGTCTTCACTGCAGGCTTTCCACAAAGGGTTTCAGCATTTTAGTCGGGCATTATAACAAGCGCACTTGTAGGTTCCGCGCTATTGGCTCGGCAATTTTTATTAAGTGCGCTGCCAAGCCCCCTGGGGGATTTCAGGCAGACTTTTAAACTTAGGTTTGGCAAACCAGTAGCCCTGCATTAGGTAGATCCCGCAGTCTGCGAGGAAGTCCCGCTCGGCGGCTGTTTCAATGCCCTCGGCGATCACCGTCACGTTTAGGTCTGCACAGATTGAGACAATGCCGCGCACGATGGCCTGGCGCGCATTGTCGCGGTCGATGTTGCGGATCAGTGCCATATCCAACTTAATCAGGTCAGGCTGAAAGTCCGCCAGCAGATTAAGGCCCGAATAACCGGCGCCAAAGTCATCAATGGCGGTCTTGAAACCGAACTCCTTGTATTCGCGCAGAATGTTGGTCAGGTGCTGATTACTGCCCAGTTGCTCGGTTTCAATGGTTTCGAAGATCAGCTTGTCCAGTGGGAAGTTATGCATTCTGGCTGCTTCCAATGTGCTGCGGATGCATAACTCCGGCCGGTACACGGCATTCGGCAGGAAGTTGATTGAGAGGTAAGTTTGCATCCCGAGCGCTGAGGCTTGAGCAATTGCGGTGGTGCGGCAGCGCTGGTCGAAGCGGTAGCGGTTATCATCGTTGACTTGGCTGAGTACCGAGAGCGCCCCTTCGCCATTGCTGCCGCGTATCAATGCCTCGTGGGCAAAGACGGACTGGTTGCGCAGGTCGACAATCGGCTGGAAAGCGTAGGCGAAATCAAAGGCGAGGTCTTTGCCGGACTGGCAACCCTGGCAGGCTATGGTGGTCAGTGATTCAGGAAATTGAGTGGTCACAATAGCTCCAAGGTACGGTTCACCAGACTAACGTGGGCTCATTGGTGTGAGCCTAGCAACAAGTTTTTTATTGATCGCCAGTTTAGCGCTCAGTCCCTTCACCTTGAGAGGGTTTTTCATGGCTTTAAAACCGTCTGTGGACGACAAAATTCGCTTGGACAAGTGGCTGTGGGCGGCGCGATTTTTCAAGACCCGCGCCTTGGCCAAGGCGGCCATCGAGGGTGGCAAGGTGCATTGCCATGGAGAACGCTGCAAACCCAGCAAAGAGCCAAAGGTCGGCGATGAGTTGCTGATTCGCCAAGGCTTCGAGGAGCGCCTGGTGCGGGTTGAGGCCTTGTCTTCGGCGCGCCGGGGGGCCAGCGAGGCGCAGCAACTGTATACGGAAACCGCCGAGAGCATTGTCCGCCGCGAGCAGGCGGCGGCCCTGCGTAAGGCCGGCGCATTGGGCATGACCACCGAAGGCCGGCCAACCAAGAAGCAGCGTCGGCAGATCCATGGTTTTCGCGATGCGCAGGAGCAATAGCGACCTGGTTCGTACCGTTGGTGCGGCCTGATAGATTTCGTCAGCCACCCCGATAGATAACCGGCGCTTGGTGGTCCGGTGGTTTGCGCCTAAAATCGCCGACCCGAGCCGAACATAGCGAAACTGGCATGTCTGATTTTTCCCAGCGATTTCTGTTTGATGAGTGCGATGTGCGTGGCGAACTGGTCGCCCTCGACGCCAGTTATCAGCATGTCTTGGCCAAACACCCGTACCCGCCGGCCGTCGCCCAGTTACTAGGCGAGGTGCTGGCCGCCGCCGCCTTGCTGGTCGGCACCCTTAAATTTGATGGTCTGCTGATTCTGCAAGCACGCTCCACCGGCGCGGTGCCGCTGCTGATGGTCGAGTGTTCGAGCAACCGTGAGTTGCGCGGCATTGCCCGTTATCACGCCGAGCAGATCAGCCCCGACGCCGGCCTGCATGAGTTGATGCCCGAAGGCATGCTGGCGATCACCGTCGACCCGACTGGCGGCCAGCGTTATCAAGGCATAGTGGCTCTTGATGGGGTGGATTTGGCCGCCTGCTTGTCTGCTTATTTTGAAGCTTCCGAGCAACTCTCGACGCGGTTCCGGTTGCAGGCCGATGGCCGCCGCGCCCGCGGTTTTATGCTCCAACAATTACCGGCTGATCGGCTGCCTGACAGCGACGATCGGGCCCATAACTGGGAGCACCTGGTGACTCTGGCCAGCACCCTGAGCACCGAAGAGCTGCTCGCGCTGGACAACGAAACCTTGCTGCACCGGCTCTATCACCAAGAGCCGGTGCGGCTGTTTGAGCCCAGTCCGTTTAGTTTTCGGTGCAGCTGCTCGCGGGAACGTTCGGCCAATGCGCTGGTCAGCTTAGGGCAGGCCGATGCCGAGCAGCTCTTGACTGAGCGCGGTGGTGCCATCGTCATCGATTGCCAGTTTTGCAATCAGTGCTACTCGTTTGATGCCGCCGACGTAGCCCAATTGTTCGCCGGGGGTGGCAGTGAAGGGGCCGCTGAAACTCGACACTAATCAACACTTACTTAACGTTTAGGTCTGCGCAGTTTGTTCGCCTGCGGCCCTAAGGGCCCAGGATTGGCGCGGGTTCTGAGTGTTTTTCGCTCATATTCGCGATTTCTGGCATAATTGCCGACAAATTTTTCCGTTGTAGTGGCCGGTTCTAGGCACTACATCACGACTGGAGGACTCGGCCACTGGCCGACGGGGACCCGCATGACTCAAGCCAATACCGCCGTGTACAC
>JAURXE010000315.1 GCA_030654635.1 Pseudomonas sp. | reverse complement strand
CGGCAAAGAATGCTCACTGCCCTGGCCGGCGACGGCCGCCTTGAGCACCTGGAAGTCGAGTTCGCCCACCGCGACGGCAGCCACTGCACCAACCTGCTGTATGGCGCCGAGTGCCTGATCGACGGACAGGTCTGCCTAGCTCTGACCCTGCGCGACATCAGCCACCAGCGCCAGCAAGAGCAAGCCTTGCTCGACAGCCAAGAACGCTTGCAGCTGGCCCTGGAGAGCGCCGAACTGGGTCTCTGGGACTGGCACCTGCCCAGCAACCAACTGTTTGCCTCGGCGCGCGCCGCCAGCCTGCACGGTCTGGCTAACGAGACCTACAACGGGCCTTTGGATAGCTTTTTTAGGCACATTCCACTGGAGGATCAACGCACGGCAATGGCAGCCTTCAAGCAACTGCGTGACGGCCACCAGAGCAACACGCGTACCACCTATTGCGCCCAGCATACCGATGGCAGCCAGCACTTTCTGGAGGGCAGCGCCAAGCTCTACCGCGACGCTCAAGGCCAGCCCGAGCGAATGGTTGGGGTATTGCGCGACATTACCGTCCGCACCCTGCGCGAGCAGGCACTGGCGGCCTCCGAAGAAAAATTCGCTTCGCTGTTCCAAGGCAGCCCCGAGCCCATCTGCGTGACCCGTCTAAACGATGCCGCTTTTATCGAAATCAACCCCAGCTTTACCCAGGCATTTGGTTGGACGCCTGAGCAGATAGTCGGCAAAAACGCCCTGGAAATCGATTTTTGGCTTGACCTGGAGGCGCGCAAACAACTGGGCAAACAGCTAATGACCCAGGGCCAACTGAACAATGTCATCGCCCAGTTCCATGCCAAAAACGGCAAGGTGCTGACCTGCATAATCGCCGCCCGGCTGATTCGTGTTGGCCGGCAACGTTGCATGATCACCACCTTCCGCGACATCACTGCGCAGCAAGCCACGGAACGCCTGCGCATCCTCAGCGAAGAGAAATTCGCCAAGGCTTTTCACGCGTCCCCGGACGCCATCAGCATCAGCGAACAAAGCAGCGGGCGCTTTTTAGAGGTCAACCAGGGCTTCTGCCGCCTTACAGGTTACCGGCCCGAGGAGGTAATCGGTCGCACCTCGCAGGAACTCAACTGTTGGGACCCTGGCCAGCGCCAGCACCTGCTCGAGACCGTCGCCCGTGACGGCCATGCGCGCAACCTGGAAATGCTCGCCCGCGACCGTAATGGCCAGCAAATGACCGTGCAGGTGTCGGTGCAACCCATCACCATCGACGGCAACGATTGCCTGTTACTGATCGCCCGCGACATCAGTGACCTCAAGCAAGCCCAGGCGCAGATTGAGCACCTGGCCTACCACGACTCACTGACCAATTTGCCCAATCGCAGCCTGTTGATGGACCGCCTGAGCCAACAAATCGCCCTGCTCAAACGCCACAATTTGCGCGGTGCGCTGCTGTTTATCGACCTCGACCACTTCAAGCACATCAACGACTCCCTCGGCCATCCGCTCGGCGACGCCGTGCTGAAGATGGTCGCCGCCCGCCTAGAAGTCAGCGTCCGCCAGGAAGATACGGTGGCGCGCTTGGGGGGCGATGAGTTCGTGGTACTGATTTCCGGGCTTGAGGGTTCGCGTGCCGAAGTGACGCGCCATGTGCGCGAAGTCGCCAATAAGCTGCGCCAGCTACTGAGCGAACCGATGCTGCTCGACGGCCATCGCCTGCAGGTCACGCCGAGCATCGGCATAGTGCTGATCCCCGATCACGGCGACACCCCGGCGGACTTGCTCAAACGTGCCGATATTGCCCTCTATCGCGCCAAAGCCAGCGGCCGCAATACCCTGCAGATGTTTCGCAAAAACATGCAAGAAGCCGCCAGTGCCCGACTGCGCCTAGAACACGACTTGCGCCTGGCCCTGGCCCGCGGTGAGTTCGAACTGTATTTGCAACCCCAGGTGGATGCCCGCTATGGCCAGATAGTCGGCGCCGAAGCCTTGCTGCGCTGGAATCACCCGCAACATGGCCCGCAATCGCCGATCCACTTCATTGAAGTGCTGGAAGAAAGCGGACTGATAGTCGAGGTCGGCGACTGGGTACTGACCGAAGCCTGCCACCTGTGCGCGCAACTCCTCGACGAAGGCCTGATCAACGCCGAACAGTTCAGCTTGTGCGTGAATATCAGCCCGCGACAATTCCGCCAACCGGGTTTCGTTGAGCGGGTTGAGCGCAGCTTGGCCGCCAGCCACCTGAACCAGTCGCTACTGACCCTGGAAATCACCGAAGGCATCGTCATCCACAACCTCGATGACACCATCGCCAAGATGCTGCAACTGAAAAAACTCGGCGTCAGCTTTGCCATGGACGACTTCGGCACCGGCTACTCGTCGCTGACCTACCTCAAGCGCTTGCCGGTCGACATCCTGAAGATTGACCAGTCGTTCGTGCGCGACGCCACGCAAAACCCCAACGACGCCGAAATCATTCGCGCCATTGTCGCCATGGCGCTCAGTCTGGGCCTTGAGGTGATTGCCGAAGGGGTTGAGCACGAAGAGCAGCTGGCCCTGCTGCAACGGCAAGGCTGCTACCTGTATCAGGGCTATCTGTACAGCCAGCCACTGCCCTTACCGACCTTTCGTGCCCTACTGGCACATGCCAAACAACGGCCGCCGCTCAATTAAAGCCGGCGAAAATTCAGGCCGACAGTGCCTTGCCGGTGCCTGCGTAACCCAGCAGCAGATCGACCCGGACGCAGTCATGCTCGCGGCGCACCTCGTGAAACAGCAGCATGGCCTCCGGGTAGTTGCGGCTCAGCATCGCCAGCCACTGCTTCAAACGCCCGGTGGCGCAACGACCGGTCATCTTGCCGCGCACCTGCCGCCAGAACTCGCGCAGCATCGGCTGCAACTGTAGCCAGGTCATGGGCACCACCTCATTACCGGCCCGTGCGGCGGCAATCTGCAGGGCCAAGTCGGGTCGTGAGACCAGGCCACGACCGAGCATGATGTCCTCGACGCCACTGATCTCGCGACAGCGGCGCCAGTCGTCCAGATCCCAGACTTCACCATTGGCAAACACCGGCACCTTGACCACCTCCTGCACCCGCGCCACCCACTCCCAATGGGCCGGCGGTTTGTAGCCGTCGGCCTTGGTCCGCGCATGCACCACGATCTGCGCCGCACCGCCGTCTGCCAGCGCCTGCGCGCACTCCAGGGCGCCG
>JAURXE010000296.1 GCA_030654635.1 Pseudomonas sp. | reverse complement strand
AGGCAACCGTCCTTGGCCCTGAGTGAGTTTATTTGTGAGGTGGTTAAGCGATCGGAGAGCAAGTTGGAGGCCACCAGATTGTATCGCGAGTTGATCGCGGTAATGAGCGGGCCAAGTTCTGCGCTGTTGGCCGATCCGGGTGTACCGGTTACCCAGGTCAGCAAAGAAGGCGGGAGGGTTGCGGCGTTAGGTCCTGACGCGGCAGCCCGGCCGACCTTTGAGGCGCTCAGTGAGCTGTTGTTCAGCCAGGTGCCGGCCCATCAACTTGTGGCCTTGCGTCGTTTTGCCAGTGAGAACCTGCGCAATATGTCGGTCGAGGCTGCGCTGCGCTTACGTTTGCGCGGCTGGCTGGAGCAGGGCGGTGCTTTGCCGCCGATTGCACTTGAACTTGAGCATCTGCGCCAACTGTTGAGCCTGATCTACATTGGTCTGTGCGAGTTTTTGGGCCCGGTGCCGGCCGATCAGTTGCTCAGTCAGGCGGTGCAGCAAGTTGAACTGTTGCACCTGGCGGTGCCACCGCAGCGGTTGTTGTAGCGGCAAACCAGGCTGGCGTTGCGGGCGAGGGGCTAGGGTGTTTTTGGCAGGGCTGCGATGGCCCGATTGAGCTTGGCCATGACGGCGCTCGAGACATCCTTGCTGCAGACAATAAAACGTTCGAGCCCGGCCGGTAGATCGCTGAAATGGTATTCGGTGAGGCTTTCCAGTCCCGCTTCGCGGCTGCGCAGGTACTGCCAGTCGGCCTCGTCAGCAAACATGTAATTGACCCGGTTGGCGGCCACCATGCGCATCAGGTTGGTGGGTGACACGGTGGGGTGTTCGACCTGATTGGCGTTGCGTGTGATCAGCTGATCAAGCGCCGGACCATAGGACACGCCATCAATCACCCCCAGGCGAAGACTGGGGTCGGCGAGCAGTGCGGCAACGGTTTTATGGGCCTGGATGGCGGGCAACGCTTTGGGCCCGACCAATATGATTTGTGGCGGATCAACGTGGAAAGCGTGGGTGAACTGGGCCATTAGCTCGCGCTCGGGTAAGCGATACCAGCCTATCGAGCAGAAGGCTGGTTTGCCGTGCTCAAAGCCATGCCAGATGCGTTTGGCTGGGGTCTCGACAAACACCGCCGGCACTTGGGCCTGGGTAAATATCTGCTTGGCCCGCAGCAGCAGAAAGCCTTGGGCGATGCCGTTTTCGTTGTAGTGATAGGGCGGCTTGTCGCGCCACGCCACGGTGATGGGCTTATCAACGGGCTCCTGCGCCTGGGCTTGCAGGCCGAGCAAGCAGCTCAATAGCAGATACGACAGCGCAGCTTTCATGGTGAGGGTTCCGGGCAGTGGCTGCGGCTGGTGTGGCGTCTCGGACGGCGCTGAACGGCAGAAAATCTTTCTGCAACTATAACGCAGGCCGCCTTCTAATCGATATTTTGGTACCTCCGTACGAGTGTCCGCTAGTACTGGCTCAAAACAGAAAGTAGCGCTGTGCCATGGGCAGCACTTCGGCGGGTTCGCACCAGAGCAACTGGCCGTCGGCCTTGACCTGATAGTTCTGCGGGTCGACCTCGATGTTGGGCAGGTAGTCGTTGTGGATCAGGTCGGTTTTCTGCACTGAGCGACAGCCTTTAACCACCGCGATTTTCTTCTTTAGCCCGAGCTGCTCGGGCACTCCGGCATCCAGTGCCGCCTGGCTGATAAAGGTCAGGCTGGTGGCGTGGCGTGAGCCGCCGTAGCTGGCGAACATCGGTCGGTAGTGCACCGGCTGCGGGGTCGGGATTGAAGCGTTGGCATCGCCCATCAGGCTGGCGGCGATGGC
>JAURXE010000284.1 GCA_030654635.1 Pseudomonas sp. | reverse complement strand
GTCAAAACCGACCACATCCTGTTTATTGCCTCGGGCGCCTTTCACCTGAGCAAACCCAGCGACTTGGTGCCCGAGTTGCAAGGCCGTCTGCCGATTCGGGTTGAGCTCAAAGCCCTGACCCCCAACGACTTCGAGCGCATCCTCAGCGAACCGCACGCCTCGCTGACCGAGCAATACTGCGCGCTGTTAAAAACCGAAGGCCTGCACATCGAGTTCGCTGCGGACGGCATTCAGCGCATCGCCGAGATTGCCTGGCAGGTCAACGAGAAAACCGAAAACATCGGCGCCCGGCGCTTGCACACCCTGCTCGAACGCCTACTGGAGGAACTCTCCTTTGGCGCCGGCGAGCTGGCCAATGAGCACAGCAGCCCGATTCAAATCGATGCCGCTTACGTCAACAGCCACCTCGGCGAACTCGCGCAGGACGAAGATTTGTCGCGCTATATCCTCTAAGCATCCAGCACTTACTTAGCGACATCAGCAGCCGCAGACCTTATGTCTGCGGCTTGCTACTTTCAGCAGGAGGATAAAATGCGCATTCCTACGGCGATCGAGCTGCACAAAGCCTCGAAAACCCTGACCCTCAAATATGCCAACGGCGATATTTACCAGCTGCCGGCCGAGTTTTTACGGGTGCACTCGCCTTCAGCTGAAGTCCAGGGGCACGGCAAACCCATCTTGCAAACCGGCAAGCTCGATGTTGGCCTAAGCCGTATCGAGCCGGCCGGGCAATACGCACTAAAACTGTGCTTCGACGACGGCCATGACAGCGGCTTGTTCACTTGGGACTACCTCGATGGCCTCGGCCAACGACAGCCACAACTTTGGCAGGATTATTTGGCCGCTCTAAGTGCCGCCGGAAAATCGCGCGACCCCAATGAGTCCGTGGTCAAGCTACTGCTCTAATCCGCAGTTAGGGCGAGTTTTCTAATTGCCTTAGGCATAATCTGTCATACGTCGGCTATAGAATGCCGAACTTGCACAATCGCGCTAACTCGGGTAACCAAGGAGCTGGCAGGTTTCATGCATTCAGGCAGACTGAGTGCAGTGCGACCCATGGAGTTCACTCCGCCGCCCGGTAACCCAATCAGTATCCGGTTTTTCGCCCTGTGTCCGCGCCTAGCCGCACAGCTGCCCGACAGGTACTGCCTAGGACAATGGAGTGTTGTAGATGACCAATAAAGACAACAAAGCAAATGAAGATCTGAAAACCCAAGCGATGGACAACACGCTTGGTCTAAACCCGGTGATTGGCATTCGCGGTAAAGATATTCTCACCGCTGCCCGCACGGTAATGCTGCAGGCCATCAAACAACCGATTCACAGCGCCAAACACCTGACCCACTTCAGCCTGGCGCTGAAAAACGTTTTGCTCGGTCAGTCGCAGATGGAACCCGAAGCCGGTGACCGCCGCTTCGCCGACCCGACATGGAGCCAAAACCCGCTCTACAAACGCTATATGCAGACCTATCTGGCGTGGAACAAAGAGCTGCACGACTGGATTGAGGAAAGCAAGCTGGCCGAGCAAGACATCAATCGCGGCCACTTTGTGATCAAACTGATGACCGATGCCATGGCACCGACCAACAGCATGGCCAACCCGGCAGCGGTCAAACGCTTTTTCGAAACTGGCGGCAAAAGCCTGCTGGATGGCTTGAGCAACCTGGCCAAGGACATCGTCAACAATGGAGGCATGCCCAGCCAGGTCAATATGTCGGTGTTTGAAGTTGGCAAATCCTTGGCCAACACCGAAGGCGCCGTGGTGTTTCGCAACGACGTGCTGGAGCTGATCCAATACAAGCCGATGACCGAGCAAGTGCACGAACGCCCTTTGCTGGTCGTGCCTCCACAAATCAACAAATTTTACGTGTTCGATCTGTCACCTGAAAAAAGCGTGGCGCGTTTTTGCGTTCGCAATCAGCTGCAAACCTTTGTGGTCAGCTGGCGCAACCCGACCAAGACGCAGCGCGAGTGGGGCCTGTCGACCTATATCGAAGCACTAAAAGAAGCCATCGACGTGGTCTGCGCGATCACCGGCAGCAAAGACTTGAACATGCTCGGCGCCTGTTCTGGCGGCATGACCACAGCGTCCTTACTGGGTCACTACGCGGCTATTGGTGAGCAGAAGGTGCACGCCCTGACCTTGCTGGTCAGCGTGCTGGATAACCGCCTGGAGTCCGATATCTCGCTGTTCGCCGACGAGAAGAGCCTTGAGAGCGCCAAGCGCCGCTCCTACCAGGCCGGTGTGCTGGAAGGTAAGGACCTGGCCAAGGTTTTTGCCTGGATGCGGCCAAATGATTTGATCTGGAACTATTGGGTCAATAATTACCTGCTCGGTAACGAGCCGCCGGTGTTCGACATTCTGCACTGGAACAACGACACCACACGCCTGCCAGCAGCCTTGCATGGCGAATTTATCGACATGTTCAAAAACAACCCGCTGACCCGCGCGGGCGCACTCGAAGTTTGCGGCACCCCGGTCGATCTCAAGCAAGTCACCTGTGACCTGT
>JAURXE010000279.1 GCA_030654635.1 Pseudomonas sp. | reverse complement strand
AAAGCGTGCTGCGCTTGCAGCAATGGGCGGCCGAGCCTGGTCGTGGTTAAGCCTGAGGGTTAAGTTCGGTTCAATAAAAAAGCCCCGCCATTGCGGGGCTTTTTCTCGGGCTCAATCAGAGCCCGGATTCATCAGGGCGCTTGCGCTTCCAGTCATTGTGGCCCGGCAATAGCAAGTTCAGTGCGATGGCGACTATGGCGCAGAGGGCGATGCCTTTCAGGCCGAAGTCGTCCGGGCCGGTGCCGCTGCCGATCAATACACCGCCAATGCCGAACACCAGCGTCACCGAGACGATCACTAGGTTGCGCGCCTCGCTGAGGTCGACCTGGTGACGGATCAAGGTATTCATCCCGACCGCGGCAATGGTGCCGAACAGCAGGCAGAGAATCCCGCCCATCACCGGCACCGGAATGCTCTGCAACAAGGCGCCGAACTTGCCGATAAAGGCCAGGCTGATGGCGAACACGGCAGCCCAGGTCATGATCTTCGGGTTGTAGTTTTTGGTCAGCATCACCGCCCCGGTAACCTCGGCGTAGGTGGTGTTCGGTGGTCCGCCCAGCAGGCCAGCAGCGGTGGTGGCAATCCCGTCGCCGAACAGGGTGCGGTGCAGGCCGGGGTTTTTCAGGTAATCGCGGCCGGTCACGCTGCCCACTGCGATTACCCCGCCGATATGCTCAATGGCTGGCGCCAGGGCGGCCGGGACGATAAATAAAATCGCCTGCCAGTTGAATTCCGGTGTGGTGAAATTCGGCAGCGCCAACCAGGGCGCCGCAGCGATGGCGGCGGTGTCGACGACGCCGAAGGTCAGCGCCAAGGCAAAACCCACCAGCACGCCGGAGATAATCGGCACCAAGCGGAATATCCCCTTGGCAAACACCGCCACTATCAAGGTGGTCAGTAGCGCCGGCATGGAAATCAGCATGGCGGTGCGATAGGCAATCAGCTCAGTACCGTCGCCACTCTTGCCCATCGCCATATTGGCGGCGATCGGCGCCATGGCCAGGCCGATGGAGATAATCACCGGGCCGATCACCACCGGCGGCAGCAGTCGATCAATAAAGCCGGTGCCTTTGATCTTCACCGCCATGCCGAGAAAGGTGTAAACGAAGCCCGCCGCCACCACCCCACCCATGGTCGCGGCCAGACCGAACTGGCCTTTGGCGAGAATAATCGGGCTGATAAAAGCAAAGCTGGAGGCCAGAAATACCGGCACCTGGCGCTTGGTGACCAGTTGAAACAGCAGGGTGCCCAGCCCCGCGGTAAACAGCGCCACATTGGGGTCAAGGCCGGTAATCAGCGGCATCAGTACCAGGGCGCCGAAGGCGACAAACAGCATCTGTGCGCCGGCGACTACCTGCCGCCAGAGTGGATCGTTAAATTCACTGGGCATGTTCAGGCGTCTTTTTGTTTGGTGCCGAAAATTTTATCGCCGGCATCACCGAGGCCGGGAATGATGTAGCCGTGCTCGTTCAGGCATTGGTCGATCGAGGCGGTGAAGATCATCACCTCCGGGTGGGCGTTGTGCACCGCCTGGATACCTTCGGGTGCGGCGACCAACACCATGGCGCGAATCTCCTTGCAGCCGGCGCGTTTCAACAGGTCGATGGTGGCGACCATGGAACCGCCGGTGGCCAGCATCGGGTCAATGATCAGCGCCAGGCGCTCGTCGATCTCCGGCACCAGCTTTTCCAGGTAGGTATGGGCTTGCAGGGTTTGTTCATTGCGGGCGACGCCGACCGCGCTGACCTTGGCTCCGGGGATCAGACTGAGCACGCCATCGAGCATGCCGATGCCGGCACGCAGAATCGGCACCACGGTGATCTTCTTGCCGGCGATTTTCTCCACCTGCACCGCGCCGCACCAGCCCTGGATCTCGATGCTCTCCAAGGGCAGATCGGCGGTGGCTTCGTAGGTCAGCAGGGCGCCGACTTCCTGGGCCAGTTCGCGAAAATTCTTGGTGCTGATATCAGCGCGGCGCATCAGCCCCAGCTTGTGACGAATCAGGGGGTGGCGGATTTCACGAACAGGCATGGCTACGACTCCGGCGCGGCGTTAACGATGCCACTAGGTTAAACACAGCGGGCGCCAATTGCAGCCTTTTGTCGGAGTTCTTGTCGATGCCTGTGGGCTTATTGGCTACGCCGGCGGCGCAGCAAGAAATTCAAGTCGTCCAGCGCCGGCACAATCGCCAGGGTCACCAAGACCAGCGCCAGCGGCACCGTGGACAGGTAGCCGATATGCTTAAAGCCCAGGGCGCCAAGCACGCCGCCCAGGCTGAAGCAGAGTGCCAGCAGGCAGAGCGTTTTGAGCTTGTTGCGATCGGCCAGCACCTTGGGTTGTTGCGGTGCTTTGAGGCGATTGCAGTAGAAGAGTTTGCCCAGTTCAATGCCGATGTCGGTGACTATGCCGGTGATGTGGGTGGTGCGGATTTCCGCCTTGGAGAGCTTGGTGATCAGCGCATTTTGCAGCCCCATGATGAAGCACAGCAGCATCACGGTGACCGGTACAAACAGGCCGTCGATGGTCGACAGGCGCGCGCCGAGCAAGCCAAAACCGAGCAGCAACAGGGCTTCGAGCAGCAGCGGCAGAGCGAATTCGCTGTGCATTAGCCGGCGCCGCGAATAATTGACCATCACCGCGCAGCACGCGGCCCCGAGCAAAAAACACAGCAGTCCACCGGCACCACTGAGCACCAATTCATAAGCGCCGAGTACCAGGTTGTCGGCCATCGACGAGACGATGCCGGTCATGTGCGAGGTGTATTGCTGCACCGCGAGAAAGCCGCCGGCATTGATGGCCCCTGCCACAAAGGCCAGCGTTAAACCTAGCTGGCGATTGTGGTGGGGGCTGCGTTGGCGTCCTATCAGGCGGCGGGCGTAGGCGACGGGCATAAAGTTTTACTCGGTACACGGCGGTTCGCCGCGCGGCTGGGATGCCTGAGTGGCTAGCTGGGTTGTGAGGGGTTTGGGTAGGGGTGCGCGGCGTCGATGCGTTCTTTGAGTTTGGCGGCGTATTCATGGGCGCTTTGCTCGCGGCGAAATTGCACCTGTTGGCTGGCGAAACGCACCGTCCACAGCGCTTCACCCTGATTGGAGGAATGTTCAACTTTGACCGACATAGCGTGGGACTCCTTTACGGGGGCGCGGGCTTAGAAATGAATTTCAGCAGCTTTGATGCCAAGTTGTCTGAGTTCTTCGATCAAGTCATCAAGGTGACTAAAGGACTCGATTTCTTCGCCATCATCGACCAGGAAAAAGCTCCGCCCGGCGCCTTTTTTAAAGAACACAATCCAGTCTTTGGTGTTGGTTGGGTTGGAAATTACATGGGTGTCGAATATCACCCCTTCACCATGTTTGGCTTTTACATCTTCACGCTTCATTACAATCCCCAGGCGGCTGCGAGTGGTTAAAGCAGGGTTACAGGTGAGCACCTAGCGGTCCGGTCAGGCGGTGTGCAGGCATGCGCTCGGGTGCTTTTATGGGTGCTTAGTATTATCACTGTATTATAATAGCATGCGCATGCTTGATTGCGCTTCGACCTTGGTCGCCTGTGCGCGCAGGGCTAACGCTCAGGCAGGGAATAACTGCCGAGCGGTGCGCTGATTTGAGTCTGCGGGGAGCTGCCCAAGTGCTTTAGATGGTGCACGCGCAAGGTGGCAGTTTAAATTCAGCGCAGGCAAGCAAGCCGTACGCGGAGGCGGTTTAGCCTGAAGAGGGGCGCAGGGGTGCGGTGCTTAGCTTTTGGCGTTAAGGTTGATTTTGCTTTTGGTGGCGTAACTCACGCCGTGGGCTTCGAGGTAGTCACGGATCAGTTGGCGCACCACCTGCGATGAGGTCAGGTCCTGGCCGGCGCAAAGCTCTTCCAAAGCCTTTTTCTTGACCGGGTCGATAAGTATGGTGAGGCGTGCAGTTTTGTTTTCCATGGGTTGCTCGGTCACGGTTGCGATAAATGATAATCAAATTGTAATTGCCAGGCTCTGGGCTGTCACCGGCCATGCATGAACAACCCCCTCCAGGCTGCCACTCAAAGAGGCTGTGGGCAGGATAGGGTGGTTGGGTCGCGCCGGACAATTGCGACCTGCGACAGCTCCTTGCCCTCCATCAGCACCCTGCTTGAGGTGCTGATCATGCGCGCCTTTAGTCGTATGATCATTACAACTTAATGCTAACAGCATTATAATAAAAAACTAATTAAATTGGTTTTTTTGCGGCTTCAACGCCTGCGACATCGGGCTTGAGTGCAAGGGTTGGTGCGGTGATGACAGTGCTTTATTACTGCGATCTGTTTGGCGTGGCGGTTTTTGCGATCAGCGGTGCCTTGATGGCGGGGCGCAAGTCGATGGATTTGTTTGGTGTCTCGGTGCTTGGTTTGGTCACCGCTCTGGGTGGTGGCACGCTGCGCGATGTGATTTTGGGCCGCCATCCGGTGGGTTGGGTGGCCGATCAAAGCGGCATCTGGGTGGCGCTTGGCGCGGCGCTCGGCACCGTGCTGTGGGTGCGCATGACCAAACCTATTCATGAATTTGGCCTGTTGCTGGCCGACGCCTTTGGCTTGGCGGTGTTTACCATCAGTGGCACGGCGCTGGCCCTGGCTCAGCAGGTGCCGATTGGCACGGCGCTGATCATGGGGGTGATGAGCGGTGTGGTGGGTGGGGTTATTCGTGATGTGTTGTGCAACGAAATTCCGCTGATTTTCCGTCAGGAGATTTACGCCTCGGCCTGTCTGCTCGGAGCGCTGGTCTACGTGGCTTTATTGCAGTTGCAGTGCGCCGCTGAGCTGGCCTCCATCATCGCCATGGGCGTGGTGTTTAGTGTGCGCATGGCGGCCATGCGTTGGCAGTGGCGCTTGCCGAGGTTCCATCTGCTGGACTGAGTGGGCTGGGCGACAATCCCGCGCCCGGTCAGCTAGCTGCGAGCAATGACGAGGTTTATCCTGTTGCGCTTGCTGCTTGGCCGATTGGTCAGTATCTTTTGTCCCCTTTTTTACTGGGCTTATCGCAGAGGAATCACTATGTCCGTTGATCTGGCGCACATCCGTCAAGTAATGGCTGAGGCCGATTGTCTGTACACCGAAGCCCAGCTTGAGGCGGCGATTGATCGCGTGGCGCAGGCGATTAACGCCGAGCTGGCGGAGCGCAATCCGGTGGTGTTCTGTGTGATGAACGGCGGTTTGGTGTTTTCCGGCAAGTTGCTGCCCAAGCTGAATTTCCCGCTGGAGCAGTCTTATCTGCACGCCACTCGCTACCGCAATGAAACCAGCGGTGGTGAGCTGTTCTGGAAGGCCAAGCCGGAAATCTCCTTTATTGACCGGGATGTGCTGATCATCGACGACAT
>JAURXE010000278.1 GCA_030654635.1 Pseudomonas sp. | reverse complement strand
AAATCACCGATTTCTACCTGCCACCGGAAGGCTGCTCGTACCGCATGGCGGTGGTCACCATCAAGAAGCAGTACCCCGGCCACGCCAAGCGCGTAATGCTTGGTGTCTGGTCGTTTTTGCGACAGTTCATGTACACCAAGTTCGTCATAGTCACCGACGACGACATTAACGCGCGGGACTGGAACGACGTGATCTGGGCGATTACCACCCGCATGGACCCCAAGCGCGACACGGTGTTGATCGATAACACGCCGATCGACTACCTGGACTTTGCCTCGCCGGTATCCGGCCTGGGCAGCAAGATGGGCCTGGATGCCACCCACAAATGGCCGGGCGAAACCCCGCGTGAATGGGGCCGGGTGATAGTTCAGGACGAGGCGGTCAAGCAGCGCGTCGATGCCTTATGGTCAGAGTTGGGAATAGATTGATGGCGACCACAGTTGTCCCGCCGGCTCGGAGCCAAGGCGTATGAACGTCACCCTGCAACCCTCCGGTGCGGTGCTTAAATTAGAGCCCGGCGAGCGCATCCTCGACGGCGCACGACGGCTCGGCTACGACTGCCCGCAAAGCTGTCGCAACGGTAACTGTCATATTTGCGCGGCCTTGTTGCTCGAGGGGCGGATTCGCCAAGCCGGCGAGGAGCGTGATCACGGAGAATTGTTCACCTGCATCGCCGAGCCGTTGGAAGATTGCCTGCTGCACTGGGACGGGGTCTTGGCGCCGCATCAGCTGCCGACACGGCAGCTCAGCTGCCAGTTGCTCGAGTGCGTCGAGGTGGGTGGCGATGTCTGGCGAGTGCGCTTGCGCACCCCGGCAGGCAAGGCGCCGCGCTACCACGCCGGGCAGTACCTGTTGATTGAGCGTGAGGGCGGCGAGCCGGCGGCCTTCTCCCTGGCCTCGGCGCCGCACAGCGGGCGCGACCTCGAACTGCATATCCTCGCCCGTGAAGCGAGCAGCCTGGAGCTGCTGGTGCAATTGCAGCGGGATCGGATGGCGCGAGTGCAGTTGCCGTTTGGCGACACCCATTTGGCCGAGTTGCCGGATGGGCCCCTGGTACTGATCGCCGCCGGCACCGGCATGGCGCAGATGCACAGCCTGATCGAGCATTGCCGTTCCAGCGGCTTCAAGTACCCGGTGCACCTGTATTGGGGTGCGCGGCGGGCCAAGGACTTTTACCAATTGCCACACTGGCAAGAGTGGCAGCAGCTGCCCAACTTGTTTTTGCATCAGGTGGTCAGCGATCCGCGCGATTGGCATGGCCGGCTCGGCCAACTGCACCAGGCGGTGAGGGAGGACTTTAGCGATCTCAAGCCGCTGCATGTGTACGCCAGCGGCTCACCGGGGATGGTCTACGCCACCCTCGATGCTTTGGTTGAGGCGGGCATGGACCCGCACCAGTTGCGCGCCGACGTGTTTGCGTACGCGCCAAGGGATTAAGCGCGAAGCAAAGGAAAAGCCGCCCTCGGGCGGCTTTTGCAGGGTGGAAAACCGCGAAGCGTTTTCCATC
>JAURXE010000277.1 GCA_030654635.1 Pseudomonas sp. | reverse complement strand
CATCCACTTCCAGACGAATCTCGCGCCCCGAGGCTTCGATCAAGGCGCGGGCTTCACGCAATTTGTCCAGGGTGCCGGGGATAAATTTCTGCCCACCAAAACCTGGATTGACGCTCATCAACAAGATCATGTCGACCTTGTCCATCACGTACTTGAGGCTGTCCAGCGAGGTGGCCGGATTGAACACCAAGCCGGCCTTGCAGCCGCCATCGCGGATCAGTTGCAAGGAGCGGTCGATATGCCCGGACGCTTCTGGGTGGAAGGTGATGTAGGTGGCGCCAGCGTCAATAAAATCGCCGATGATGCGATCGACCGGCGAGACCATCAGGTGCACGTCAATCGGTGCAGTGATGCCGTATTTGCGCAGCGCCGTGCAGACCATCGGACCTATGGTCAGGTTGGGCACATAGTGGTTGTCCATCACATCGAAATGCACGATGTCGGCGCCCGCCGCCAGCACGTTGTCGACTTCGGCGCCGAGGCGGGCGAAGTCTGCGGAAAGAATCGACGGAGCAATGGCGAACGGCTGCATGGCGCACCTGAAGGGCAGAATCAAGATGGTGCGCATTGTAGCCTGAGCAGGGGTTATCGCGGTTGTCTTGTGTCAGTGCCGGGTAGCCCCGTGTGATCTACCCGGCGGCAAACTCAACCCTGATTGGCCGCAGTACGCAGTTTCTCGCTGCGCCCACGTAACCACTCCAGGGTCAGCAGCAGGACGATGGAAAAACCGATCAGCAGGGTCGCGGCGGCGGCGATGGTCGGGCTGAGGTTCTCGCGGATGCCGCTAAACATCTGCCGTGGCAAGGTGGTTTGCTCGGGACCGGCGAGAAACAGGGTCACTACCACTTCATCAAAAGAGGTGGCAAAGGCGAACAGGGCACCACTGATTACACCCGGCGCAATCAACGGCAGGGTGATCCGAAAGAACGCCGTCAGCGGCGAGGCACCGAGGCTGGCAGCGGCGCGCACCAGGTTCTGATTAAAGCCCTGCAAGGTAGCCGACACCGTGATGATCACGAATGGCACACCCAGCACCGCATGCACCAGAATCAGCGACAGATAGCTGTTGCCCAAACCCAGCGGGGCGAAGAACAGGTAACTGGCAACGCCGACTATCACCACCGGCACCACCATGGGTGAGATCACCAGACTCATCACCAGCGCCTTGCCGCGAAAATCGCCGCGGGTCAGGCCGATTGCCGCCAGGGTGCCAAACACCATGGCCAGCACGGTGGCCGCCGGGGCGACGATCAG
>JAURXE010000259.1 GCA_030654635.1 Pseudomonas sp. | reverse complement strand
CGGCCGGTATCGCCCATGAAATCCGCAACCCGCTCGGCGCCATCAGCCATGCGGCGCAACTGTTACAAGAGTCAGAGCACCTGCCGGCGACGGATCGACGCCTGGCGCAAATCATTCAAGACCATTCGCGGCGAATGAACCAAGTCATCGAAAACGTGCTGCAACTGTCGCGCCGCCGCCAGGCCGAGCCGCAACTGCTCGACCTGAAATACTGGTTGCACCGCTTTGCCAGCGAATACCGCAGCACGGCCCCAAGCAATCATATTCTGCATTTAGAGACCAGCAGTGGCAGCCTGCAAACCCGCATGGATCCCCACCAGCTCACCCAGGTACTGACCAATCTTGTGCAGAACGGCTTGCGCTATAGCGGTCAACGCCACACCCAGAGTCAGGTATGGCTGAAATTATTTCGCGATAGCAGCAGCGATCTGCCGGTACTCGAGGTGCTCGACGATGGCCCCGGCGTGCCGGCTGAACAACTTCAGAGTATCTTTGAGCCCTTCTTTACCACCGACAACAAAGGCACCGGCCTAGGCCTGTATATCTCGCGCGAACTCTGCGAAAGCAATCAAGCGCGACTGGACTACCAACGGCGCGACAGCGGCGGCAGCTGCTTTCGCATCACCTTCGCCCATCCCCGAAAATTGAGTTAAGCATGAGCCGGCAGAGAGCCCTGATCGTCGATGACGAGCCCGATATTCGCGAGCTATTGGAGATCACCCTGGGCCGCATGAAGCTCGACACCCGCAGCGCCCGCGATGTCAAAGAGGCGCGCGAGTGGCTGGCCCGTGAACCCTTCGACCTGTGCCTGACCGATATGCGCCTGCCCGACGGCACCGGCCTGGAACTGGTGCAACATATCCAGCAGCGCCATCCTCACGTGCCTGTCGCGATGATCACCGCCTACGGCAGCCTCGACACCGCGATCAACGCACTGAAAGCCGGCGCCTTTGATTACCTGACCAAACCCGTTGACCTTACGCGCCTGCGCGAACTGGTCAACAGCGCCTTACGCCTGGGCATTACCGGCAGCGATGAGCGCAGCGTCGATGACCGCCTGCTCGGCGACACGCCCCCCATGCGCACCCTGCGCAGCCAGATCAGCAAGCTCGCCCGCAGCCAGGCGCCGGTGTATATCAGTGGCGAATCGGGCAGCGGCAAAGAACTGGTCGCCCGGCTGATCCACGAACAAGGCCCGCGACTGGAAAAACCCTTTGTGCCAGTCAACTGCGGCGCCATCCCCTCTGAACTGATGGAAAGCGAGTTTTTCGGCCATAAAAAAGGCAGCTTCACCGGTGCCATCGAAGACAAGCAGGGCTTATTCCAAGCGGCGAATGGTGGCACTCTATTTCTCGACGAAGTCGCCGACCTACCGCGGCCCATGCAGGTCAAATTGCTTCGCGCCATTCAGGAGAAAGCCGTGCGCGCCGTCGGCGGCCAGCAAGAATTGATCGTCGATGTACGCGTACTCTGCGCCACCCACAAAGACCTGGCCGCCGAAGTGGCCGCCGGACGTTTCCGCCAAGACCTTTCTTACCGTCTGAACGTTATCGAACTGTGCGTCCCCTCATTGCGCGAACGCCGTGAAGACATTCCGCTACTGGCGACCCGC
>JAURXE010000257.1 GCA_030654635.1 Pseudomonas sp. | reverse complement strand
CGATGGCGGCGGCTTCAGCAGTGCTATCGGGCTGACGACAAGCTGCCTGCCACCAATCTCGTTCACTCATAAAGGTTCTCCCTTGAGCAGCATGGGCAAGCCGGCGACGGTGAAGATCACCCGCTGGCAACGTTCGGCGATGGCTTGATGCAGCCAGCCGGCTTCATCCACATAGCGACGGGTCAGCTCGCCCATGGGCACTACGCCCAGACCGGTTTCATTGCTCACCAGAATGATCCGCCCCGGCAATTCGCCCAGACAATCGAGCAGCGCCTCGCGCTCGGCGATCAGCCGCGCCTGGTCTTCCAGCATCAGCAAGTTGGTCAGCCACAGGGTCAGGCAATCGACCAGCAAACAGCGCTCAACGCTGGCCTTTTGCTGCAGCACTTGCGCCAGCGCTATGGGTTCTTCGATCAGTGCCCAGGCAGTCGGCCGCCTCTCGCGGTGCTGGCGAATGCGGCTGCTCATCTCGCCATCCAGGGCCTGGCTGGTGGCGATATAGCTCACCGCCAGGCCACTGTCCGCCGCCAGCTTTTCCGCCAGCCGGCTCTTGCCGGAACGAGCACCGCCGAGAATCAGTTCACGCATGTATCACTCCAATCACTCGGGCAAACGTAGGGTGGATCACGCTGTACCGATCCACCATTGCCGTCGCCAAGGAGCTCAAGGCGACAGCCCATTTACAAACCACACAGTTCAGCCAATTTGCCGGTATCCATATGCACCTCGACCAGATCGGCCAGGCGCTCGATATCGCGCTCGCGCAGGCCGTGATAATCAAACTCCGCCACCTCGGTCACCCCGGCCCAACGCAACAAAGCACCGCAGGCCGCGGGGGTTTCGAATAGACCGTGCAGGTAGGTGCCAAGCACCTGGCCGTCCGCACTGATCGCGCCATCGCTACGCCCATCGTCCAACTGCACAGCCGCCTGGCTTAGCGCCGGGCCACTGCTGACGCCGGCATGAATCTCGTAACCACTCACCGGCGCGTCATCCAGACACAGCTGGCCCTGCACGCTGCGCAGTTGTTTTTCCGCCGCCAACTCCGTGCTGAAGTCCAATCATCCCAGCCCGGCGCTGCTGCCCGCCGCGCCTTCCAACCCCAGCGGGTCGTCGATGCTGACGCCAAGCATCTGCAAGCCGCCGCAAATGCCGAGGACTTTGCCGCCGTAACGCAAATGGCGTTGCAGCGCCGGCTCCCAGCCGTTGGCGCGCAAGAAGGCCAGGTCAGCGCGCACGCTTTTCGAGCCGGGCAGGATGATCAGATCGGCGGGGGGAATAGGCGCACCTGGGCCAACGAACTGCAAATCCACCTGGGGATGCAGGCGCAGCGGATTGAAGTCGGTGTGATTGCTGATGCGCGGCAGCACCGGCACCAGCACCTTGAGCTGCTTGGCCGCAGCGCCGGCCTGACGCTGGTCGATGCCGTCCTCGGCCTCCAGGTGCAGGTTATGCAGATAGGGCAACACGCCGAGCACCGGTTTACCGGTGCGCGCCTCCAGCCAGTCCAGCCCCGGTTGCAGCAAGGCGATGTCGCCGCGAAATCTGTTGATCACGAAACCTTTGACCCGCGCCTGCTCAGTGGCCGAGAGCAATTCCAGGGTGCCGACCAGATGGGCAAACACCCCGCCCTTGTCGATGTCGGCGATGATAATCACCGGGCAATCCACCGCCTCGGCAAAACCCATATTGGCGATGTCGTTGGCGCGCAGATTGATTTCCGCCGGCGAGCCTGCGCCCTCCACCATCACCACCGCATAGTTAGAAGCCAGGCGTTTATGCGACTCCAGCACCGCCGCCATCGCCACTT
>JAURXE010000250.1 GCA_030654635.1 Pseudomonas sp. | reverse complement strand
CGATGGCTTTATGCACCTTCGCCATGCGCCGCCGCTGTGGCGCGGCTTGCTGCTGGGCTGGCCGCTGGTGGTGGGTGGGCTGGTGCTGCTGACGTTGTGGTTGCAGCGTGGGGTTTAGGACGATTGCAGTCCGCCGGCAATGATGCTCGACCGCCGCGCTTGTGTCGCTTGATCTAAAGGTTCCGCCCTTGCGGCGGCTCACTTTTGGCAGTCGCCCGGATGGCCGGCCCCGCCAAAAGTAAGCAAAAGGTCTTGCCCCATGCATCCGGCCCGCCTGCGGCGGGTACCCTCACTCCATCATTGCTCCGTGGGCACGCTGCGACGGGCCATCCTTGGCCCAACGCAGCTCTCGGCTTTGGCGTCCTGCGTCGCCCTACCTCCTGCATCCATGCAGTCGTCGCGACATCCTGTCGCTCAACCTACTGCGCAATAATTCGTTCGGCCTGTTGAAAGGGGCGTTTGTCCCGGCGCGCATGGATGGGTTCGACGTGACGGCAGATCGGCTTGTAAGGGTGTGCTGCACTGCCCGGCGGACTGTTCGCTGCGCTCCTGAGTCCGCCCTACGTCCGTCCTACGTTCCCTACGTTTCTGGCGCAATCGCCAGCCGTGCAAAGCCCAGCCCCTCCTCAATACCCGAGCGTAACCATCAAGCTTTCTTGATTGCCATCAAGCGGTTTTGCGCGGGGCGGTTCCTACAATGGGCTCGCCAAGTAAAGAGGAAACGGCCATGTCAGAGACCTTCACGAAGAGCATGGCCAGGAATATTTACTTTGGGGGGAGCGTGTTCTTCTTCCTGGTATTCCTGGCTTTGACTTACCACACCGAGCAGACCTTCCCCGAGCGAACCAATGCCGCGCAGATGACCGAGGCGGTGGTACGCGGCAAGTTGGTCTGGGAGCAAAACAACTGCATCGGCTGCCACACCCTGCTGGGCGAGGGTGCGTACTTCGCTCCCGAGTTGGGCAATGTGTTTGTCCGCCGCGGTGAGGATGCTGGCTTCAAACCGTTCCTGCAGGCCTGGATGAAGATCCAGCCGCTGGGCGTACCAGGCCGCCGGGCGATGCCGCAGTTCCATCTGAGCGACCAGGAAGTGGACGACATCGCCGAGTTCCTCAAGTGGACCTCGAAGATCAATACCAATAAATGGCCGCCAAACAAGGAGGGCTGATAGATGAATATTGCAAATCCACATCTGAAATTCGCCTCGCAAGCCGTGGCTAAACCTTACTTCGTATTTGCCCTGATCCTGTTTCTCGGCCAGGTGCTGTTCGGTTTGATCATGGGCCTGCAATACGTAGTGGGAGATTTTCTGTTCCCACTGATCCCCTTCAACGTGGCGCGGATGGTGCACACCAACCTGCTGATCGTCTGGCTGCTGTTCGGCTTTATGGGCGCGGCCTATTACCTGATCCCGGAAGAGGCCGACCGCGAGCTGCACAGCCCGAAACTGGCGATGATCCTGTTTTGGGTGTTCGCCGCCGCCGGTGTACTGACCATTCTTGGCTATCTGTTGGTGCCCTATGCGGGCCTGGCCAAGCTGACCGGTAATGACTTACTGCCGACCATGGGCCGGGAGTTTCTCGAGCAGCCGACCATCACCAAGATGGGCATTGTGGTGGTGGCCCTGGGCTTTCTCTACAACATCGGCATGACCATGCTCAAGGGTCGCAAGACCACTATCAGCCTGGTGATGATGACCGGCTTGGTTGGCCTGGCGGTGTTCTTCCTGTTCTCCTTCTACAACCCGGAAAACCTGGCGCGCGACAAGTACTACTGGTGGTTTGTGGTGCACCTGTGGGTGGAGGGCGTGTGGGAGCTGATCATGGGCGCGATGCTGGCGTTCGTGCTGGTCAAGATCACCGGCGTGGACCGCGAAGTGGTCGAGAAGTGGCTGTACGTGATCATCGCCATGGCGCTGATTACCGGCATCATCGGCACCGGTCACCACTTCTTCTGGATAGGTGCGCCCGAGGTGTGGCTGTGGGTTGGTTCGATCTTCTCCGCTCTGGAACCGGTGCCGTTCTTTGCCATGGTGTTGTTCGCCTTCAGCATGGTCAGCAAACGTCGGCGGCAACACCCGAATCGGGCCGCCACCTTGTGGGCCAAGGGCACTACGGTCACCGCGTTCTTCGGTGCCGGCGTGTGGGGCTTCCTGCACACCCTGGCGCCGGTTAACTACTACACCCACGGCTCGCAACTTACCGCCGCCCACGGTCACCTGGCCTTCTACGGTGCCTACGCGATGATCGTCATGACCCTGATCAGCTACGCCATGCCGCGTTTGCGTGGCATCGGCGAGGCGAACGATGAACGCTCGCAAACCATGGAGGTCTGGGGCTTCTGGCTGATGACGCTGTCGATGGTGCTGATCACCCTGTTCCTCACCGCTGCCGGGGTGATGCAGGTGATATTGCAACGCTTGCCGACCGATGGCACAGCCCTGTCGTTTATGACCACGGTCGACCAGTTGCAAGTGTTCTTCTGGCTGCGCCTGGCTGCCGGGGTGGGCTTCTTTATCGGCCTGGGTTGCTACCTGTTCAGCTTCAAACGCCGTGGCCAGGATGTGCTGGTGGGCGTGGCAGCCGCCAGTTCAACGGCCTGCTAGGGCACCGGCGTTAACTGGAACTCGGCCCGGCTAATACAGCGGGCCGTTGTTGTTTGTGGACCACCACGAGGGCAACCCCATGGCCTTTACCGTCGAACTGGAAGAGTGGGTCGGCAGTGTCTGGCACCGCTTTATCACCCGCCGCGCCAGCCCGGATTTTCCCGAAGCGCGGGTCGAGCTGGCCACTATGCAGCGCCCGTTGGCGCTGTTGTTTCGCGCAATGGGCGGCGCCAGCGGGATCGGCGTGGAAGCCGCCAGCCCACGGCAATTGCTGCTGCGCCGTAACCTCTTGCAGCAAGTGGCCGGCACCTGCAAACAGCTGCCGGTGGCCTGGTGCGATGCCAGTAATCTGCGTCTGCCGCCGAGCCTGGCGGTGTACCCGGATGTGGGCCTGAACCAGGAGCTGTATCGCTGGCTGGCCTTGCTCGCCGCGCAAGCCGGCGAGATGCGGCACTGGGCGCGGGACAACCAGCGCTGGACCCAAACTCTGCTGCACGCTTATCCGGCCCTGCGCCCGCGCTATCAACGGCTGGTCGAGGCCCATCTGCAGTTACGCCCCGA
>JAURXE010000241.1 GCA_030654635.1 Pseudomonas sp. | reverse complement strand
GCCATGATCGCGGCCTTTTCTACAGGCTTCATGCGCCCGTGGATCAGGCCGACGCGCAGTTCACCCAGGGCCATGCTCAGTTCTTCGAACGAGGTTTCGGCGGCCTTGCAGGTCAGCTCTTCGGATTCTTCGATCAGGGTGCAGACCCAATAGGCCTGACGCCCCTCGTGGCAGGCGGAACGCACCCGCTCGATCACCTCGATCCGCCGGCTATCGGCTACCAGTAAGGTGTTTACCGGGGTGCGGCCCGGCGGCAGTTCGTCGAGGATTGAGGTGTCGAGGTCGGCGTAGGCGCTCATCGCCAGGGTCCGTGGAATCGGCGTGGCGGTCATGATCAGCTGATGCGGGCATAGGCGGCCGTCCACGCCTTTTTTGCGCAGGGCCAAGCGTTGCTGCACGCCGAAGCGGTGCTGTTCGTCGATGATCACCAGCGCCAACTTGGCAAACTGCACTTCATCTTGAAACAGCGCGTGGGTGCCCACCACCATCGGTGTGCCCCCGGCTATTTGTGCCAGGGCGCTGGTGCGGGCTTTGCCCTTGAGCTTGCCAGCCAGCCAGGCCACTTCGATGCCCAGCGGTTCTAGCCAACGCTGGAAACTGATGTAGTGCTGCTCGGCGAGAATCTCGGTCGGCGCCATCAGTGCCACCTGATAACCGGCTTCCAGCGCCTGCAAGGCGGCCAGCGCCGCGACCACGGTTTTACCGGCGCCTACATCACCCTGCAGCAAGCGCAGCATCGGCTCGGACTGGCTGAGGTCGTAGGCGATTTCTGCGCCGACCCGCTGTTGTGCGCCGGTCGGCGGGAAACCCAAGTTGGCCAAAAATTGCCCGGCCAAGCGCTGGCTTTTTGGCAAGGGCGGCGCGTGTTGTGAGCGCAGGCTTTCGCGCAGGCGCTGCATCGACAATTGATGGGTCAGTAACTCTTCGAAGGCCAGCCGGTGCTGGGCCCAATGCCGGCCCTCGGCCAGTTCCTCCTGGTCGGCATCCGGTGGTGGGCGGTGCAGGTAACGCAGCGCTTGGTCGAGGGGCGCCAGTTGGTATTCGCGGGCTAGGGGCGCCGGTAACCAGTCGGGCAAACTGTGCGGTGTCAGTCGCGCCAGGGCTTGTTCGCTGAGCTGGCGCAGGCGTTGCTGGGTCAGGCCTTCAGTGGTCGGGTAAATCGGCGTCAGGGTCTGCTCCAGCGCCGCCGGCTCGGCGTCGGTGAGGGTGCGGTATTCCGGGTGATAAATCTCCAGCCCCGAAGCACCGGGCCGCGCCTCGCCATAGCAGCGCAGGTGGGTGCCGCGTTTGAGGGCGTCTTTTTGCGCGGTACTAAAGTGATAAAAGCGCAGGCTCAGGGTGCCCGTGCCATCGCTCAGGCGCACCAGTAAGCTGCGCCGCCGCCCCATCAGCACATCGGCGCCGGCCACCACGCCCTCGACCACCGCATCCTGGCCCGGCCGCAAGGCGCCAATCGGCACGCAGCGGGTGCGGTCCTGATAGCGCAGCGGCAGGTGAAAGAGGATGTCTTGCAGGGTTTCCAGCCCGACCCGCGCCAGCTTCTCGGCCAGCGCCGCACCGACGCCTTTCAGCTCGGTGACCGGGATGCGTGACAGTGCTGTCATGCCGAAGCGCCGCTGCCTTGTGGGCGTGCCACCGAACACAGCCGAATCGAGTCGGCCAGCACGTCAATCGCCTGCGGGCGCGGGAAGCTGGCGCGCCAGGCAATCGCAATGCTGCGAAACGGCACCGGCGGGCTTAGCGGCCGCACCGCGATAATCCCCGGCGCGTAGTGATGGCTGTCCACCGCCGAGAACGGCAGCACCGAGATACCCAGCCCCGAGGCGACCATGTGGCGAATGGTTTCCAGCGAGCTGGATTCCACCGTGGTGTGCTGCTCGTCGCCCTTGCGCACAGTCGGGCAGGCCTCCAACACCTGATCGCGAAAGCAATGGCCCTCGCCCAGCAGCAGCAGGCTCTTGTCATTGAGCAGGGCGCTGTCGATGCTGGTTTTTGCTGTCCAGGGGTGATCGGCCGGCATCAGCACATAAAACGGCTCGTCATACAGGGTCTTGGTCAGCACATCGGCTTCGAGAAACGGCAGGGCGATGATGATCGCATCCAGCTCGCCATTGCGCAGTTTGTCGCGCAGCACATGGGTGAAATTTTCTTCGATATACAGCGGCATCTGCGGCGCGACCCGGTGCAACTGCGGGATCAAATGCGGGAACAGATAAGGCCCCACGGTATAGATGGCACCGACCCGCAGCGGCGCTACCAGCTGGTTCTTGCCGACTTGCGCCAGCTCGCGAATGCCCTGGGCCGACTCCAGCACCTTTTGCGCCTGCACCACTATGCCTTCGCCCACCGGAGTGAGGCGCACCGCACTCTTGCTGCGTTCAAAAATCATCACCCCAAGCTCGTCTTCGAGCTTCTTCACCCCCACCGACAGGGTTGGCTGGCTGACGTGGCAACGCTCGGCCGCGCGGCCAAAGTGTCGCTCTTGGGCAAGGGTGACGATGTAACGTAGCTCGGTGAGGGTCATAGTCATTTTCCATTAAGATGCGAGCTAGCATAGCTTCTGCAACGAGAGGAACCAACCAGAGAGGTGGTGGCGAGTTTGGGCGGGTGAGAGCGTGTGAATTGCCTGCGATATTTTCTGGTTTTGATCGCGCCATGTTTCAGATACGTACCGCTATAGTTTCAGTGCTTGCAGGCGATACTCTGGTTAACTGCTTTTAAATATATCGCTCTTGGAGATGGACTATGTTCGGTGGCAAATGGCGCCTGCGATGCGAAAGCCTTCAGCTTGAAGTGACTCGCTTACAGCAGGATAAGCAAGCGGTGGTGCTCGAGCTGGAAGCATTGCGTAGTTTGCAGGCGCAGAGTCAGCAAGAGCAGCAGAGCCTTAACAGCTTGACGCGCTATCAGTTTGAACTGCATGGCAAGCTCGATCGCTTTCAGGAGTCTTTGTCGCAGACTCGTGATGGTGTCGTTGATCAGGCCAACAATTTGCGTTCCGAGGTCGTGAATCTGCGCCAGAACAGTGGCGTCTTTCAGGAAACATCGGCCCTGCTGGGTGGTTTTTCAGGCGCGCTAAGCACGATGGCGGCGTTGGGCGTTAGCAGCGTGCAGAGCGTGGTTTTGCTGCAGCAACGAGTGGGTGAGATCAGCAGTATTGTCGATTTGATCAAGGCTATTTCCGACCAGACCAACTTGCTGGCGCTGAATGCGGCCATTGAGGCCGCGCGTGCCGGTGAGCCAGGCCGAGGTTTTGCCGTGGTTGCAGACGAAGTGCGGGCGCTGGCTCAGCGCACCCATGGGGCCACACAAGAAATCAGTCAATTGGTGTCCAGCATCAATCACGAAACCGATGTGGCCAGTCGCTCTATCGGCACCTTGTCTGGTGACGCCTCGCGGCTGTCTTCGGACGTGTCCCACTCGGCACAAACCCTCGACGAGATGGTGGTGCTCGGCGATCACATGAGCAAGCTGATTGAAGGCATTGCGCTGAGTTCATTTTGTGAAGCAGTAAAACTGGATCACCTGTTGTTCAAGTTGTCGGTCTATCAGCGACTGTTTCTACAGGATGCCAATACGCAACTGGCCAGCCATAGCAGTTGCCGACTTGGTCAGTGGTACCAAAGCAGCGAAACGCAGGCGTTGTATGGTCGTGAGCGCAGTTTTCAGCAGTTGGATGGGCCCCATGCGCAGGTGCATGCCTGTGCCCATGATGCGCTGCACGCGGCACAGACTCAGGATTGGAGCAAAGTACTGCGCGCGGTTAATGACATGGAAAACTCCAGCCAAGAAGTCGATCGATTGCTTTCGCAACTCGCGCAGCTTTGAGGCCTTGTAGCCCTACAGAGTGGGCCTTGAAGCGAGGACCTAGCGCCGCTCCAGCGCATAAATAAACGGCGCCACGATTTCCAACTGGCCGTTACTCAGCATCTCCGCCGGTGGCGCCGGCACTGGGCTGGCGCGGCGGATCATGGTCAGGGTGGCTTGGTCCAGGGCGCTGTTGCCGGAGCTTTTGGCCAGTTCGACGCTGAGCACGCCGCCAGCGCGGTCGAGGTTGAAGCGTACCTGGCTGGTGCCTTCGATGCCGCGCCGGCGGGCTTCGTCGGGATAGCGTTTGTAGCGGGCCAAATGGCTGAGTAACTGGCTTTGCCAGGTGGCTTTGACCGCTGCCGTGGCGCTGCTGAGGCTCGGCTGCTGGGCTACCGGCGCGGCAGCCGGGGCCGTGGTGGCGGTCGGAGCGGCTTGTGCCACTGGCTTGGCGGCCGGCACTGGCGGGGTTGGGGCCGGTTTGAGCTGTTTCACCACCGGTTTTGGCTTGGGCTTGGGTTTGGGCTTTTCCAGCTCCAGCTTGGGTTTTGGGGCGACCACTACCTCGGGTTCTGGCGTTGGTTGCTGAATAGCGGCTGGTGCCGGCGGCGGTGCTACGGCGGGTTGCGGTGGCAGCTCGATCAACATCGCCGCTGGCGGCAATTCGACCGCCACAGCTTTCACTTGCCAGTTCAGCGCCAAAACTCCGAGGCCAACATGGGCGCCCAGCACCAGCAGCAGGCTGGCGGTGACGCGCAGACGGTTGCTGCTGGGGTGCATCATGGCTTGCCGACCGCCTCAAGGCCGACCAGGCCGATTTTCAAATAGCCGGCGCCGCGCAAGGCATTCATCACCTCCATCAACTCCTCGTAGGCGACGTTTTTGTCGGCGCGAAAGAAGATGGTGGT
>JAURXE010000505.1 GCA_030654635.1 Pseudomonas sp. | reverse complement strand
GTTGGTCGTGCGTTACCGGACGCGCGCGATGGCTTAAAGCCCGTGCACCGGCGCGTGCTGTTCGCGATGAGTGAGCTGGGTAACGACTGGAACAAGGCGTATAAAAAATCCGCCCGTGTGGTCGGCGACGTGATCGGTAAGTATCACCCTCACGGTGATACCGCGGTGTACGACACCATCGTTCGGATGGCGCAACCGTTCTCGCTGCGCTACCTGCTGGTAGACGGCCAGGGCAACTTCGGTTCGGTCGACGGTGATAACGCCGCCGCCATGCGTTACACCGAAGTACGGATGACCAAGCTGGCCCATGAGCTGCTGGCCGATCTGGACAAAGAAACTGTCGACTGGGTGCCCAACTACGACGGCACCGAGCAGATCCCGGCGGTTATGCCGACCAAGATCCCCAATCTGCTGGTCAATGGTTCCAGTGGTATTGCCGTGGGCATGGCGACCAATATTCCGCCGCACAACCTGGGCGAAGTTATCGACGGTTGCCTGGCGCTGATCGAAAACCCGGAACTGACCATCGATGAGTTGATGCAGTACATTCCGGGCCCGGATTTTCCGACGGCGGCGATCATCAACGGTCGCGCCGGCATCATCGAAGCCTATCGCACCGGTCGTGGGCGGATTCAGATTCGCGCCCGCGCCACCATCGAGGATATCGATAAGGTCGGCGGTCGCCAGCAGATCATCATCACCGAACTGCCGTATCAGCTGAACAAGGCCCGCTTGATCGAGAAGATCGCCGAGCTGGTAAAAGAGAAGAAACTCGAAGGCATCAGCGAACTGCGCGACGAGTCGGACAAAGACGGCATGCGCGTAGTGATTGAGTTGCGCCGCGGCGAAGTGGCAGAAGTGGTGCTGAATAACCTCTACGCCCAGACCCAGTTGCAGAGCGTGTTCGGTATCAACGTGGTGGCCTTGATCGACGGCCAGCCGAAGATTCTGAACCTCAAGGATCTGCTCGAAGCCTTCGTCCTGCACCGTCGTGAAGTAGTGACGCGGCGTACCGTGTACCTGCTGCGCAAAGCTCGCGAGCGTGGTCATATCCTTGAAGGTCAGGCAGTTGCGCTGTCCAACATCGATCCGGTAATTGCCCTGATCAAAGCCTCGCCAAGCCCGGCCGAAGCCAAAGAAGGCTTGGTCGCCATGGGCTGGGAATCCTCGGCTGTGCAAGCCATGGTTGAGCGCGCAGGCGCCGACTCGTGCCGCCCGGATACCCTGGATGCGCAGTACGGCTTGCGAGACGGTAAGTACTACCTGTCGCCAGAACAGGCGCAGGCGATTCTTGAATTGCGCCTGCACCGTCTGACCGGTCTTGAGCACGAGAAGCTGCTGGCCGAATACCAAGAAATTCTGCTGCAAATCGGCGAGCTGATCCGCATCCTGACCAGCGCCGCACGCCTGATGGAAGTAATCCGCGAAGAGCTGGAAGGCGTTAAAGCCGAGTTTGGCGACAAGCGCCGTACCGAGATTCTCGATACCCGTCTCGATCTGACCCTGGCCGATTTGATCACCGAAGAAGAGCGGGTCGTGACCATCTCCCACGGTGGTTATGCCAAGTCGCAACCGCTGATGGCCTACCAGGCCCAGCGTCGCGGCGGTAAAGGCAAGTCGGCCACTGGCGTGAAAGATGAGGACTACATCGAGCATCTGTTGGTCGCCAACAGCCATGCCACGCTCTTGTTGTTCTCCAGCAAAGGCAAGGTCTACTGGCTGAAAACCTACGAGATTCCTGAGGCTTCGCGAGCTGCCCGCGGTCGGCCGCTGGTCAACTTGCTGCCGCTGAGCGAAGGCGAGTGCATCACTGCGATGCTGCAGGTCGATCTCGAGGCCTTGCGTCTGCAAGCGCCGGAAGGCGAAGAGCTGGATGATATCGAAGGTGTGTTGGTCGAGCAGGACGAGCCCGAAGAGCTGGCCGATGACGAAGACGCTGATGGCGCCGAAGTCTCGGAAAGCAAAGAGGAGCCTACCGGCGCCTACATCTTCATGGCCACGGCCAACGGCACGGTGAAGAAGACTCCGCTGGTGCAATTCAGCCGTCCGCGTAGCGTTGGTCTGATTGCCTTGAAGCTGGATGAAGGAGACACCCTGATCGCCGCCGCTGTAACTGACGGCGCCCGTGAAGTGATGATGTTCTCCGATGGTGGCAAGGTGATTCGCTTCCAAGAGAGCAAAGTGCGCACCATGGGCCGTACCGCCCGTGGCGTACGCGGCATGCGCCTGCCGGAAGGCCAGCACATCATCTCCATGCTGATCCCGGAAGCTGACGCGCAAATCCTCACCGCCTCTGCTCGCGGTTACGGCAAGCGCACGGCCATGGCCGACTTCCCTCGTCGTGGTCGTGGTGGACAGGGCGTAATCGCCATGGTCAGCAACGATCGCAACGGCAAGCTGGTCGGCGCCGTGCAAGTGCTGGATGGCGAGGAGATCATGCTGATCTCCGACCAGGGCACGCTGGTGCGTACGCGGGTTGCCGAGGTGTCGTCGCTGGGCCGTAACACTCAGGGCGTGACCCTGATCAAGTTGGCCAGCGATGAAACCCTGGTCGGTCTTGAGCGTGTGCAGGAACTGTCAGAAGTAGAAGGCGAAGAGCTGGATGGCGAGTTCGCGGAAGCGGATGAACTGGAAGGCGCGGTTGCTAGCGACGAGCAAGATGGCGAGCAAGATGGCGAGTCGCTTGAAGTTGCTGCAGACGAAGCCAGCAGCGAAGCGCCAAGCGAAGAGTAATAACTGCAGGGCGGATGGCGTGCTAGGCGCCTCTCCGCTCCAGGCTAGATCGGCGAGTAGCGCTGCGCGTTGCTCGCCCGCCCCACACTATAAGCAAGTGAGAGTCGATGTGAGCAAGCGAGCCCATAACTTCTGCGCCGGCCCCGCCGCGCTTCCTGAAGCCGTATTGTTGCGTGCTCAGGCCGAGCTTCTCGATTGGCACGGCAAGGGCCTGTCCGTGATGGAGATGAGCCATCGCAGCGCCGACTATGTGGCCGTTGCCGAGAAAGCCGAGCAGGATCTGCGCGATCTGCTGGCCATTCCGTCCAATTACAAAGTGCTGTTTTTGCAAGGCGGCGCCAGTCAGCAGTTTGCTGAAATCCCACTGAATCTGCTGCCTGAAGGTGGGGTGGCCGATTACATCGACACCGGTATCTGGTCGAAAAAAGCCATTGAGGAAGCCAGTCGCTTCGGCAATATCAATGTCGCGGCCAGCGCCAAGCCTTACGACTACTTTGCCATTCCCGGGCAGAACGAGTGGAAACTGAGCAAAGACGCCGCCTACTTGCATTACGCCAGTAACGAAACCATTGGTGGTCTGCAGTTTGATTGGGTGCCAGAAGTGGGCGACGTGCCGCTGGTGGTGGATATGTCTTCCGACATCCTGTCGCGGCCCATTGATGTCTCGCAGTTCGGCCTGATCTACGCCGGCGCGCAGAAAAACATCGGCCCCAGCGGCCTGGTGGTGGTGATCGTGCGCGAAGACCTGTTGGGCAAGGCTCGCTCGAGCTGCCCGACCATGCTCAACTACAAGGTCGCGGCCGACAATGGCTCGATGTACAACACCCCGGCAACCTTCTCCTGGTACCTCTCGGGCCTGGTGTTTGAGTGGTTGAAGGAGCAGGGCGGCGTCGAGGCGATTGAGCGAGTCAATCGCGCCAAGAAAGAGCTGCTCTACAAGACCATCGACAGCAGCGAGCTGTACAGCAACCCGATTGCCCACAACGCCCGTTCGTGGATGAACGTGCCGTTTCGCTTGGCCGATGATCGCTTGGACAAGCCGTTTCTGGCCGGTGCCGACGCCCGTGGCTTGCTCAATCTGCAGGGCCATCGTTCGGTCGGCGGCATGCGCGCCTCTATCTATAACGCAGTGGGCATGGACGCAGTTGAAGCGCTGGTTGGTTATATGGCGGAGTTCGAGAAGGAGCACGCTTGATGTCCGATCAGGATCAGCTCAAGGCACTGCGGGTGCGAATTGATGGCCTCGATGAGAAGATTCTCGAGCTGATCAGTGAGCGCGCCAGCTGCGCTCAGCAAGTCGCACGGGCCAAGTTGCTGTCGTTGCCGGCCGGCGAGAAGGCGGTGTTCTATCGCCCCGAACGTGAGGCCTGGGTGCTCAAGCACATCATGGAGCTCAATCAGGGGCCGCTGGACAACGAGGAGGTGGCGCGTTTGTTTCGCGAGATCATGTCATCCTGCCTAGCCCTTGAGCAGCCGCTGAAAGTGGCTTACTTGGGTCCAGAGGGCACTTTCACCCAGGCCGCAGCGCTCAAGCACTTCGGCCATGCGGTGATCAGCGTGCCGATGACTGCTATCGACGAAGTCTTCCGTGAAGTGGCCGCCGGGGCGGTGAATTTTGGCGTGGTGCCGGTGGAAAACTCCACCGAGGGTGCGGTCAATCACACCCTCGACAGCTTTCTTGAGCATGACCTGGTGATTTGCGGCGAAGTTGAACTGCGCATTCACCATCACTTGCTGATCGGTGAGACCACCAAGACCGACCGCATTACCCGCATCTACTCCCATGCCCAGTCGCTGGCGCAGTGTCGCAAGTGGCTGGATGCCCATTACCCGAATGTTGAGCGGGTAGCAGTCTCGAGCAATGCCGACGCCGCCAAGCGGGTGAAGAGCGAGTGGAATTCGGCGGCGATTGCCGGCGACATGGCCGCCAGCCTTTACGGCTTGAGCAAGCTGGCCGAAAAAATCGAAGATCGCCCGGATAACTCCACGCGTTTCTTGATTATCGGTAACCAGGAAGTGCCGCCGACCGGCGACGACAAGACCTCGGTGATTGTCTCGATGCGCAACAAACCCGGTGCGCTGCATGAGTTGTTGGTGCCGTTTCACGTTGCCGGTATTGACCTGACCCGCATTGAGACGCGCCCGTCGCGCAGTGGTAAGTGGACCTACGCGTTCTTTATTGATTTTGTCGGCCATCATCGTGATCCGTTGATCAGCGACGTGCTGGAGAAAATCAACCAAGAAGCAGTGGCGTTGAAGGTGCTCGGCTCTTATCCAAAAGCGGTGCTCTGACTAAGCCGTAAGGTCGTAGGGTGGGCTTTTTAGCCCACCAAACTCTTGATGCCCAGTTGCGGTGGGCTAAAGCCCACCCTGCATAATCAGTACACCGCATTGTTAAATGCCTCTCGCGATTAAGGAATTTCCATGAGCTGCGACTTCCTCGCTCAAGCATTGCCAGGCGTGCAAAAGCTTTCCCCCTACGTCCCGGGCAAGCCCGTCGACGAACTGGCTCGCGAGTTGAATCTCGATCCATTGAGCATCGTTAAGTTGGCCAGCAACGAGAACCCGCTCGGCCCTAGCCCGAAAGCCCTGGCGGCTATTACGGCAGCCTTGCCGGAGTTGACCCGTTACCCCGATGGCAATGGCTTCGCGCTGAAAGTGGCACTGGCCGAGCACTGTGGCGTGCAGACCGATCAGGTGACGCTGGGCAATGGCTCCAACGATATTCTTGAATTGATCGCCCGCGCCTATCTCGCGCCGGGGCTGAATGCGGTGTTCAGCGAGCATGCTTTTGCGGTCTATCCCATAGTCACTCAGGCGGTGGGCGCCGACGCCCACGTGGTGCCGGCCAAGGACTTTGGCCATGATCTGCCGGCCATGTTGGCGGCTATCGATGCGCAGACGCGCGTGGTGTTTATCGCCAACCCGAACAACCCGACCGGTACCTGGTTTGGTCCGCAGGCCTTGCGTGAGTTTCTCGCCCAAGTGCCGGAAAATGTCTTGGTGGTGCTGGATGAGGCCTATATCGAATACGCCGCAGGAGATAATTTGCCCGATGGTTTGAGCTATCTGGCCAGCAATCCGAACTTGCTGGTGTCGCGGACCTTCTCCAAAGCTTACGGTCTCGCCGCGTTGCGCGTCGGTTACGGGATTTGTTCGGCGGTGATTGCCGATGTGCTCAATCGCGTTCGTCAGCCTTTTAATGTGAATAGCCTGGCATTAGCGGCAGCTTGTGCGGCCTTGGCCGACAGTGACTATCTGGCCGCCAGTCGTCGCATGAATGACGCTGGCATGGTGCAGTTGGAAGCTGGTTTCACCGAGCTGGGTTTGAGCTGGATTGCCTCCAAGGGCAATTTTATTGCCTTCGATCTGGCGCGCGAGGCGATGCCGATCTTCCAGGCTTTACTGTGCGAGGGTGTAATAGTGCGGCCGGTGGCCAACTACGGCATGCCGACTTACCTGCGTGTGTCGATTGGCTTGCCAGCGGAAAACGCCCGTTTTCTAACGGCGTTGGCCAAGGTGCTTGATCGTGGCTGATGTCATGCCAGCGCAACAAAGCCAGCCTATGCTCGGCCGCCTGGTGGTGGTGGGTCTGGGTTTGATCGGCGGCTCGTTCGCCAAGGGCATGCGCGAGAAAGGCCTGTTCCGTGAGGTAGTGGGCGTCGATCTGGACCCCGAGTCGCGTCGTTTGGCGGTTGAGTTGGGCGTGGTCGATCGTTGCGAGGAAGACCTGTCTGCCGCCTGCGTAGGCGCCGATGTTATTCAGTTGGCCGTGCCCATTCTGGCCATGCAAAAACTGCTGGTGGCCTTGGCTAAGCTGGATTTGGCTGGCGCTGTGCTGACTGATGTCGGCAGCGCCAAGGGCAGTGTGGTACGCGCCGCCGAATCGGCGTTTGCCGGTTTGCCACTGCGTTTCGTACCCGGTCATCCGATTGCCGGCTCCGAGCAGAGTGGTGTGGAGGCAGCGAATGGTCAGTTGTTTCGCCGCCACAAGGTGATTCTCACCCCGTTGCCGCAGGTCGATACTGCGGCGCTGACCTTGGTTGATCGGCTCTGGCGTGACCTCGGCGCCGATGTTGAACATATGCAAGTCGAGCACCATGATCAGGTACTGGCGGCCACCAGCCATTTGCCGCACTTGCTGGCCTTTGGCTTGGTCGACTCACTGGCCAAGCGCAGTGAGAATTTAGAGATTTTTCGCTACGCTGCCGGCGGCTTTCGCGACTTTACCCGGATTGCCGGCAGCGACCCGCTGATGTGGCATGACATCTTTCTTGCCAATCGTGAGGCGGTGTTGCACACGCTCGATGCATTTCGCGACGACCTCGATGCGTTGCGTGGGGCGATCGATGCAGGCGACGGACATCAGCTACTCGGCGTGTTTACCCGTGCGCGGGTAGCCCGTGAACATTTCAGTAAAATTTTGGCCCGCAGGGCTTATGTGGATGCTATGCACAACAATGATTTGATTTACCTTGCGCAGCCCGGCGGCAGCTTGTCTGGCCGTATTCGCGTACCAGGCGATAAATCCATTTCCCATCGCTCAATCATGCTCGGCTCCCTGGCCGAAGGCACCACCGAGGTGGAGGGCTTTCTGGAAGGCGAAGATGCTCTGGCAACCTTGCAGGCGTTTCGCGACATGGGCGTGGTCATCGACGGCCCGCATCACGGCCGTGTGACCATTTATGGGGTTGGCCTGAATGGCTTGCAGGCGCCGCCTGGGCCGATTTATCTGGGTAACTCGGGTACCTCGATGCGTCTGTTGTCTGGCTTGCTGGCCGCACAGTCTTTTGACTCAACCTTGACCGGCGATGCCTCGCTGACCAAGCGGCCAATGAATCGTGTGGCCAAACCCTTGCGCGAAATGGGCGCCGTGATCGAGACCGCTGCCGAAGGTCGGCCACCGCTGTTGATTCGTGGCGGTCAGCGCCTGACCGGTATGAGCTACCAAATGCCGATGGCCAGCGCCCAGGTTAAATCCAGCCTGTTGCTGGCCGGTTTATATGCGGCGGGCGAAACAGCTGTTAGCGAACCTGCCCCGACCCGCGATCACACCGAGCGCATGCTGCGCGGCTTTGGTTATCCGGTCAGCGTCGAAGGCTGTGTCGCGACTGTCGAATCGGGGCACAAATTGACGGCCACTCAGATCGAAGTGCCGGCGGATATTTCCTCGGCGGCGTTCTTTCTGGTGGCCGCGAGCATTGCTGAAGGCTCAGAGTTGTTGCTGGAACATGTCGGCATCAATCCGACCCGTACCGGGGTGATTGACATCCTCAAGCTGATGGGCGCCGATATCAGCCTGGAAAATCAGCGTGAAGTCGGCGGCGAGCCGGTGGCGGATCTGCGCGTGCGTGCAGCCAAGCTCAAAGGTATTGATATTCCTGAAGACTTAGTGCCGCTGGCCATCGACGAATTCCCGGTACTGTTCATTGCCGCCGCCTGTGCCGAAGGTCGTACCGTGCTGCGTGGCGCCGAAGAGTTGCGGGTCAAAGAGTCTGACCGCATTCAGGTGATGGCCGATGGTTTGCTGGCGCTGGGTGTCAAGTGTGAGCCAACGCCGGACGGCATCATTATCGATGGCAATACAGTGAGTGGCGCTATTGGCGGCGGCGAAGTCCACAGTCACGGCGATCATCGCAT
Source organism: Pseudomonas sp. (assembly GCA_030654635.1). Classification (GTDB taxonomy): domain Bacteria; phylum Pseudomonadota; class Gammaproteobacteria; order Pseudomonadales; family Pseudomonadaceae; genus Aquipseudomonas. The sequence continues at coordinate 911 of JAURXE010000505.1, read as the reverse complement.
CGCCATGGCTTTTAGCGTGGCCTCATTGCGCGCTAGCGCGCCAATACGCATTCATGATTGCGCCAACGTCGCCACTTCCTTTCCGAATTTCCTTGGCTTGGCCACGCAGGTCGGCATTCGCATCGCTGAAGAGGTGCAGGCATGAGTGGCTTGGCGCCGGTCATCACCATCGATGGCCCAAGTGGTTCCGGCAAGGGCACCATTGCCGGCTTGGTGGCGCGCAAGCTCGGCTGGTGTCTGCTTGATTCGGGCGCATTGTATCGCTTGCTGGCTTTTGCTGCGCGTAATCACGGCGTCGATCTGACCAATGAAGAAGCCTTGAAAGTGCTTGCCGCGCATCTGGATGTGCAGTTTATCGCGGCAGATGAAGGTCATGGCCAGCAGATCATTTTGGAAGGTGAAGACGTCACTCAGGCCATTCGCAATGAGCAGATTGGCGCCGGTGCATCGCAAGTCGCCGCCTTGCCCGCTGTGCGTGAAGCCTTGTTGCAACGCCAGCAGGCCTTTCGTGAGGCGCCGGGCCTGGTGGCGGATGGTCGCGACATGGGCACCGTGGTGTTTCCCGATGCGCCGCTAAAAATCTATCTGACCGCCAGTGCCGACGAGCGCGCTCGTCGCCGTTACTTGCAGTTGAAGGCCAAAGGCGATGATGTTAGCCTTAGCAGTCTGCTAGAAGAGATCCGTGCGCGTGATGAACGCGACACCCAGCGCGCAGTAGCCCCGCTTAAACCGGCGGCTGATGCGATACAGCTGGATTCCACGGAGCTTTCTATCGAGCAGGTGCTGGAACGAATCCTGAGTGAAGTCGCAGTCCGCGACATCGCCGGATGACTAAGAAGGTAGGCGGGGAACCAGACCTTGTCTCGCCAATCTTCTTTAATTTGAATGAACCCACGTTGTCTGGAATGTGG
>JAURXE010000234.1 GCA_030654635.1 Pseudomonas sp. | reverse complement strand
TGCGGTTTCCGCGCTGGCGACAACGCGCCTATGGCGTATGTCGAGTTGGTTGATCGTTCTGCCGGTGCTGTAGCTGTAACTGCCGAGTAAGACGTCAAGCTTCACAAAAAACCGGACCTAGTGTCCGGTTTTTTGTTGCCTGAAATAATGTCGCGTTAACTGGGCTCGACTGATTTCAATACCGGCGGTAAAGGTGTCTGTGTGGCTCGGCAACTTGAAAGCTGCCCCAAAAGAAAAGGCCGAGCATTGCTGCTCGGCCTTTTCTATGCAGTGACGCGTCTTTAGGCGCGATCACGTTCCAGCAGTGGTTTAAGGAAGAATCCGGTATGCGACTGTGGCATCTCGGCGACCTCTTCCGGGGTGCCGACCGCAATGATCTGCCCACCCTTGGAGCCGCCCTCTGGGCCGAGGTCGACCAGCCAGTCGGCGGTCTTGATCACGTCGAGGTTATGTTCGATCACCACCACGGTGTTGCCGTGATCGCGCAGCCGATGCAATACATCGAGTAGCTGCTGAATGTCGGCAAAGTGCAGCCCGGTGGTCGGCTCATCGAGGATATACAGGGTCTTGCCAGTGTCGCGCTTGGACAGTTCGCGGGACAGCTTGACCCGCTGAGCCTCGCCGCCCGACAGAGTGGTCGCCGACTGGCCCAGCTTGATATAGGACAGCCCTACATCGATCAGGGTTTGCAGCTTGCGTGCCAGTGCCGGCACGGCATCGAAGAACGGCCGCGCCTCTTCGATGGTCATCTCCAGCACTTCGTGGATGTTTTTGCCTTTGTATTTTACTTCCAGAGTTTCGCGGTTGTAGCGCTTGCTCTTGCACACATCGCAGGCCACATAGATGTCCGGCAGAAAGTGCATCTCCACCTTGATCAGACCATCACCTTGGCAGGCCTCGCAACGCCCGCCCTTGACGTTGAAAGAGAAGCGCCCCGGACCGTAACCCCGTGAGCGCGACTCCGGCACGCCGGCAAACAGCTCGCGGATCGGCGTAAACAGCCCGGTGTAGGTCGCCGGGTTCGAGCGTGGCGTGCGGCCAATCGGGCTCTGGTCGATATCCACCACCTTGTCCAGATGCTGTAAGCCGTCGCAGCTGTCGTGGGCGGCGGCTTCCAGGGTGCTGGCGCCGTTCAGGGCGGTGGCGCTGAGCGGGTAAAGGGTGTTGTTGATCAGGGTCGACTTGCCCGAGCCCGACACGCCGGTCACGCAGGTCAACAGGCCGATGGGGATA
>JAURXE010000228.1 GCA_030654635.1 Pseudomonas sp. | reverse complement strand
CGGATCGTGCGTCCGGAGTTTGCCCAGTTGGTGCGGCAAAAGCTCAAAGTCGGCGGCATTCTGCACATGGCCACCGACTGGCAGCCCTATGCGGAATACATGCTGGAAATCATGCAGGCGGCTCCCGGTTACCGCAATCTGGCGGCGGATGGTGGTTGTGTCGAGCGGCCGGCGGAACGTCCAGTGACCAAGTTTGAGCGGCGTGGCGAGCGCCTCGGTCATGGCGTCTGGGATATTAAATTCCAGCGTGTCGACTAAGCTGCCACACAGCAATGGCTCGCGGTATTCTCGCGGTATTAAGGACGCACAAACAGACCGGGCGAACCCGGCACTGGGATGGATTCCTGCTTTGGCAATGATTAATGCTGGGCCGATCCATTAGGGTCGCTGGCATTCACAGAGCGCCGCAATCACTGCGCGTTGCGAGGAGATAACTGTGTTGAGAAAGTTTGCAATTTTGCTGCTGGCCGGCTGCGCGTTACAGGCCCACGCCAAGGTTGATGCACTTCAGGCTGCGCGTCTGGATGCCGATTTAACCCCGCTGGGCGCCGAGCGCGCCGGTAATGCGGCTGGCACTATCCCTGCCTGGGATGGTGGTATTACCAGCGTGCCGGCCGGTTATCAGCCAGGCATGCATCACCCTGATCCCTATGCCAGCGATGCTGTGCAGTATGTGGTCAACAGCAAAAACCTTGGGCAATACCAGACGCTGTTGCCCGAAGGCTTGAAAGCCTTGCTGCAAAAGCAGCCCGAGTACTTCTTGCGGGTGTTCCCGACCCATCGCAGCGCCTCGGCGCCGCAACGGCTCTATGACGCCGCCAAGCAAAATGCGCAAAGCGCCGAGCTGATTGCTGGCGGCAATGGGGTTGATGGGGTGGCCGCAGGCACGCCTTTTCCTATCCCCAAGGATGGCCTGGAAGCCATCTGGAATCACATCATGCGCTACCGTGGCGATCAGATTCACTTCGTCACCAATCAGGCGGCTGTGCTCAGTAACGGCAGTTACAACCTGCTGAAACTCGATCGCAATATTTACTTTGTCTACGGCCGTGACGGCATGACGACAAAGGATTTGTCCAACACGCTGTTTTACTACAAGTACCAGGTGGTAGCGCCGGCCAAGCTCGCCGGTTCCGCGTTGGTGGTGCAAGAAACCCTCGATCAGGTCTTGGCGATTCGCAAGGCTTGGCGTTTTAACCGTGGCGAGCGACGGGTACGGCGTTTGCCAATGCTGGCCTTCGACACTTTGCAGCCGGACACCAATGGCATGGCCACCGCCGACATGGTCGACAGCTTCAACGGTGCGCCAGAGCGTTACGAGTGGAAGTTACTCGGCAAGAAAGAAATGCTGGTGCCTTACAACAGCTATGCCGTGCACCAGGAAGGCATTCCTTACGAGACCATCC
>JAURXE010000222.1 GCA_030654635.1 Pseudomonas sp. | reverse complement strand
TCCATGCGCCTGGCGGCGCGTTTTTCGCCGAAAAGCAAAGCCAAACCGATAGCCGAATAAACCTTTAGCGTCACCTGCCACGCCCCGCCATGCGGGGCGTGCGCATTTTCGCGCTAGTCTACAGCTGGCTCAGCTAGCGATCACCGGCCCGCCCTTGGCCACGCCACGCTGGTAAGCCGGGCGCGCCTGCATCCGCGCGTTATAGGCACTGATATGCGGATAAAGCGCCACATCGGTACCCCGCGACAACAGCGCCTCAACCGCGAAGCTCATCTGAAAGTCGGCCATCGACAGCTGCTCACCGGCAAACCAGCGGTGCTGCGCCAGGTGCTGCTCGATAAAATCGCGAGCATTCTGCAAGTTCGGATCGATCAGATTGGCCTGCACCTTGTTGCACAACGCGCGGGCAATCGGCCGGGCGAAAAAAGGCATCGGCTGGGTGGGAATCACCCCAAACACCAGTTTCATCACCAGCCAGTTCATCAGCGAACCTTCGGCATAGTGCATCCAGAAGCGGCATTGGCGATGCTCCGGCGTCCCCGGCACGGGCTGCAAACCGGCCAGCTCGGTACCGGCCAAGTGGCCGTACTTTTCCACCAGGTACTCGATAATAGCGGCCGACTCGGCCACCACTTCGCCGTCATCACTGATCACTGGTGATTTACCCAGCGGATGCACGGCCTTGAGTTCGGCGGGCGCCAGGCGAGTCAGCGGGTTGCGCTTATAGCGCTGTAGTTCATAGGGCACGCCCAGCTCTTCGAGCAGCCAAAGAATGCGCTGCGAGCGGGACGTTTCCAGATGGTGGACAGTGAGCATGACGTCATCCTGAGTGGTTTTTTGCCATGTGGGAGCACGGCCAAGTGACTGCGAGCATAGGGACATCTGCTGGCAGAAGTAAATCTGCCTAGCACTCAGCTGGGCGCTGAGCATCCCTGCGCAACAGATTCATTCGGAAAACCGAACAGCCACCCAAGGCCTATTCGGCAGACCGAACAGGACAGTCGAAAAGTACATTCATAAAAATAAAATAACCCTTTAATTTCAATAACTTAAAAAGTTTTCCGAAAGACAAAACAGTGGCACAGTTTCTGCTCTTAGCTATGCACGTAATCCACACGACGGCTGAACTGCTTCAGCCCCGGGTGGAATTTCGACATAACAACAAGCCGAGGAAAAGACTCATGCGTATCGTTCCCCATTTGCTAGGTGCAGCCATCGCCGTTGCCCTGCTGTCGACATCGATCCAGGCCGCCGAACTGACCGGCACCCTGAAGAAAATCAAAGAGTCTGGCAGCATCAGCCTCGGCCATCGTGATGCCTCGATTCCCTTCTCGTACTTGGGCAACGATCCTGGCCAACCTATTGGCTACTCCCACGACCTGCAATTGAAAGTGGTCGAAGCGCTCAAGCAGCAGCTTGAACTGCCCGAACTGAAAGTGCGCTACACCCTGGTCACCTCGCAAACGCGGATTCCGCTGGTGCAAAACGGCACCGTCGACCTGGAGTGCGGCTCCACCACCAACAACGTAGAACGCCAACAACAGGTGGATTTCTCGGTGGGTATTTTTGAAGTCGGCACGCGCCTGCTGACCAAGAAGACCTCGGGCATCACTGATTTTGCCGACCTGAAAGGCAAGAATGTGGTGACCACCGCCGGCACCACCTCCGAGCGGCTGATCAAGTCGATGAACGCCGACAAGCAAATGGGCATGAACATCATCTCGGCCAAGGACCATGGCGAATCCTTCCTGATGCTCGAATCGAGCCGCGCCGTGGCCTTTATGATGGACGACGCCTTGCTCTATGGCGAAATGGCCAAAGCCAAGAAACCCGATGATTGGGTGGTGGTCGGCCAGCCGCAATCCTTCGAGATCTACGGCTGCGCAGTGCGCAAAGGCGATCCCGAGTTCAAGCAAGCGGTCGACAACGCCATCAGCGCCACCTTCAAGTCGGGCGAGATCAACGACATCTACAACACGTGGTTCCTGCAGCCCGTGCCGCCGAAGAACCTCAACTTGAATTTCCCTATGAGCGTTGAGCTGAAAAAGCTGATCGCCAACCCCACCGACAAAGCTGCAGAACAGCTTTAACGGTGATGCGCCAGCGCGTTCACAAGGCGCGCTGATTGCAGGGAACCCCGAGCGTCGGCGACTGCTGACCCTCAACCACTGAATGGACCAGGACCAGCCGCTATCCGCGGTTGCGGGCAACCGTGCTCGCCGGTCCTGAGGCCACTGGCATTATCGATCCAAGGGGCAACCCGTATGAACTACAACTGGGACTGGAGCGTGTTCTTCAAGTCCACCGGCGTTGGCAAAGAAATCTACCTGGACTGGTTCGTCACCGGTCTCGGTTGGACCATTGCCATTGCCTTGGTGGCTTGGGTCATCGCCCTGCTGCTCGGCACCCTGCTGGGTGTGCTGCGTACCGTGCCAAACCGCTGGGTGTCTGGCATCGCCAGCGCCTATGTGGAAGTGTTTCGCAATGTGCCCCTGCTGGTGCAACTGTTTCTCTGGTACTTCCTGGTCCCGGATCTGCTCCCGGAGCCGTTGGAACTCTGGTTCAAGCAAGACCTCAACCCGGCCACGTCGGCCTACCTGAGCGTGGTGGTGTGCCTGGGCCTGTTCACCGCAGCACGGGTTTGCGAGCAGGTGCGTACCGGTATTCAGGCGCTTTCCAAGGGCCAGACTGCTGCCGCCTACGCCATGGGTTTCAAGCTACCGCAGGTTTACGCCTATGTGCTGCTGCCCCAGGCTTTCCGGATCATCATTCCACCGCTCACCTCAGAATTTTTGAACATCTTCAAGAACTCTTCGGTGGCCTCCCTGATCGGTTTGATGGAGCTGCTGGCGCAAACCAAACAGGCCGCAGAGTACTCCGCCAACCTGTTCGAAGCCTTCACCTTAGCCACGTTGATCTACTTCACCCTGAACATGAGCCTGATGTTGCTGATGCGCATAATCGAGAAGAAAGTCGCGGTACCTGGGCTGATTGCCGTGGGAGCTAAATAATGGATTTCACTGCCATAATTCCAGCCCTGCCAGGCCTCTGGCAAGGCCTGCAGATGACCCTCAAGTTGATGGTCTTGGGCGTCATCGGCGGCATGGTCCTCGGCACTCTGCTGGCGCTGATGCGACTGTCATCGAGCAAGCTGCTGTCCAATTTGGCCGGGGTTTACGTCAACTACTTCCGCTCGATTCCGCCGCTGCTGGTGATCACTTGGTTCTACTTCGCGGTGCCTTTTATCCTGCGAGCGATCACCGGCGAGGACACCCCCATCGGGGCGTTCAGCTCCTGCCTGGTGGCTTTCGTGATGTTCGAGGCGGCGTACTTTTGCGAGATCGTCCGCGCCGGCATCCAGGCCGTCCCCAAGGGCCAGATGAGCGCCGCCCAAGCGCTGGGCATGAACTACGGACAGATGATGCGACTGATCATTCTGCCCCAGGCCTTTCGCAAGATGACCCCGCTGTTGCTGCAGCAAAGCATCATCCTGTTCCAGGACACCTCGCTGGTTTACACCGTCGGCCTGATGGACTTTCTCAACGCGGCGCGTTCGCGTGGCGACATCATCGGCCAACCCCATGAATTCCTGATCTTTGCCGGTCTGGTGTATT
>JAURXE010000215.1 GCA_030654635.1 Pseudomonas sp. | reverse complement strand
GTGTCCAGCTCGCCCCAGTTGAACTGGCTGAGATAACGCAGGCTGATGCGTTGCTGGGTGTTGTCGGTCATGTCCATGCGCTGGTTGGGGAACAATTCCTGCGGCACCTGTTGATAGCCGAGTTTCAGCTCCAGCAGGTCTTCACCGAGTTTGAGAGCCATGCCCAGAGCGTGGTTTTCCGTCTCGTAGGCACTGGAAGCCACTTCGTCCAGCGGCGAGCTGTTGCCGACCTGGCCGGTGCTGGTGCTGCTCTTGAAGTCGCCGCCGGCGCTGTAATTGTTGGCCTTGCTGTAGCTGCCGTCGTAACGGATGTTGAACTGCTCTTCGGCATGAGTGGCGGAGAAATTGCCGCCACGGGCGTCGTTGTTGCTGCGGTAAAAACCGCCTACTTCACCCTTGTCGATGCTGGCCGCACCGGGCGCGGCAAACTCTGGCGCTGCGCTGTCGGCGATGATGGTGCCGCCGATGCTGTCGCCACCGACGCTGACTGGGGTGATACCGGCAAACACCTGCAAGTTGCCGAGGTTGCTCGGGGCGATATAAGACATCGCCGGGTTCATGTGGTTAGGACAGGAAGCCACCAGGTCCATGCCGTCGATCTTGATCCGCAGACGGTCGTCGGCCAGGCCGTGGACCGCCGGCAGGCTGGAGATGCCGCCGGCGCTATTGAGGCTGACGCCGGGTACGTCGCGCAGCAGGCTGGCGCTGTCGCTGGTGGCCGAGCGCAGGGTTTGCAGCGTTGGCGCCGCGACTTGGCTGGCACCGAGCAGGGGCTGTTTCGCCTCGATCACGCTGGGTACCAGCTGCACGGATCTGTTGTTTGTGCCGGTGATGATCAGGGGCGCGGGTTCGGCCGCCTGAGCCAATGGGCTGAGGAGTGCGAGCAGGGCCGCGCAGGCCCGTGAATCAGGGAAGGTTGGGTACATGGAGAGTGTCTCTGTGCAGGGCTTCAGGTGCCGCCAATACAACCTTGTCTGCGCCCATGGGCGTCGCTAGGTTTGTTGGCAGCGCAATCGATTGGCAGCCTGGGCTGCCGTAGCACTAGAGAACGGGTGGCGCTCGGGGATTGGCTGCGGGCCAGGGGCTTGGCTGCCATGAGATGCTGGTGGCGGCACTGAGCAAGCGCGTATCGGCTTGCCAGACCGGCAGTTGCAAGCTGTAGCCGCTAAGGCTGGTGGTCAGCCCATGGCTGCCACACAGCGGACACTCGAACGTCACCGGCGACTGGCTCAGCGGGGGTACCCGCGAATCGCTGGCGCCGCTGATGCTGCATTGCAACTGGTCGATGCCGCTCAGTTGCAGGCCGCTGCTTTGCCCATGACCAATGGCGCAGGCAAAGGTACTGAACAGCACGCAGCTGTACAGTAACCAAGCAATAAGCCTGCGATTGGTGTGGGCTATTTTCATGCTGGCACTTTACCAGTGGTGCCCGCATAACGCAGCTTACGAGCTGCGTTCTATTGTCGCAGAGATGTCGGTACTCGTTATTGGGTGAGTCTGAGGCGCTATGACTCGCTTGCGCCGATAAGCAGTACAGCCTTGTTAGAGCACGCTAAGCCGTGGCTGAAAATGGATGCCAAAGGTGGCGAAAGCCCTTAGGCTACGCTCGCTCAGTGGTTCTACCCTCCGGGTAGAGGTAACAGGGAAGCAGGTACGCCATTGGCCATTCCTGCGCTGCCCCCGCAACTGTAAACGGTGAGTTTGCCGGCAAATAAGTCACTGGCCCGTTCGGGCTGGGAAGACGCCGGCAGATGTTGATCCGTGAGCCAGGAGACCTGCCACGAGCGATACCGACTAACGGTATTTTCATCACCCGCATCCCTCGGAGGGAGAACGATGCATATCGAACCCGGCGTGCTCAATGCCGCCAAAGTGCTGTACGCCAACGCCACCGCCATTGCGACAATCGCAGTGTTCGCCCCTAAACTGCTACGTCGCCCGGACTACCTGATCAAAACAGTGCTCGCTGCGTTGTTTTTCTCGGTATTTATGGAGGTTTTCCACCTGCCGGTGGGCGCTTCCGAGTTGCACTTTGTCGGTGCTTCGGCGGTGTATTTCGTCTTCGGCTTTATCCCGACACTGTTGGGTTTTGCCATCGGCCTGTTGCTGCAGGGGCTGTTATTCGAGCCGTTGGACTTAGTGCATCTGGGCGTCAACTCGCTGTCGCTGATCTTGCCGCTGATTGCCACCCACGGCTTGCTCGGGCGGCGTTTCTTCGTCGAGGGTGGGCTCAGCATTCGCTGGGCTGAGGTAGTCAAGTTCGATGCCTTGTATTACTTCGGGGTGGTGGCCATGGTGGGCTTCTGGCTGGCGCTGGGCGAAGAGCCGACCCCGCTGCACAACTGGTTGCTGTTCGCCGCCTCGTACCTGCCGCTGGTGCTTTGTGAACCGCTGTTTACCTGCCTGGTGGTGCGCACCCTTAAACGGCATGCCGACAACCAGTGGGTGCAACGCTTGACCAGTGTGAAGTCACTGGCGCTGGCTTAACCCTCGTCGCTGAGCAAGCCGCAGTGTCGCGTCACGGGCGCTGCGGCGATTGGCCTCATTCAGGCAGCGTAATCGCGCTGCTAGAGTCGCCACCGATGAAACTTAGTCGCTACGACCACTCACTGATTGCCTGGCTGCTGGCTGCCAGCCTGCTGTTCAATCTGCTCGCCTGCGGCATTGCACACGGGCAACTGAGCGGCCTGCAACTGGGTGGCATTGGCGGGCAATTCTGCTCGATCAGCACTGGCGCCCCGCCAGCAGACGGCGACGACCCGAGCCGCCCAAGCGGCAGTGTTTGGTCTGCCAATTTTAGTTGTCCGCTGTGCGCCGGTGTGGCCCTCAGCGTGCTCGCCTTGAGTGCTCTGAGTTGGCTGTCGCTGGCCGGGGGCGCAACACTTTCTAGCGGCGCACGCCGCAGCGCATTACCTCCCCGCTTTTTCTGGCCTGCGGCCAGTCCGCGCGCGCCGCCTGCGCTGAACGCGGTTTAAAACAGTTTTTAGCCTGAACTGCGCGCATTGCGGCGCATGCTTTTTATGCGCCGCAAACCAGCCGCAAAAACCATTTTCGCTGCGCTAGCCGCAACAAGCGGGGCGAAGTGATTGGCTTTATTTCGCCCTGCGCACCCAGCGCAAACAAGTCATTTTTTAGTCGGCTGCTTAACTTGAGCGGCACCCCATAGTGTCATTGGAGAAGAATCATGAAGTTGAAAAAAGCCCTGATGTTGGTCGCACTTTTAACCCCGGGCCTATTCGTCCAAGCCCATGAATACAAGGTCGCTGAGTTGCAGATTGAACATCCTTGGTCGCGTGAAGTACCGCCGGTGTCACCGACGGCAGCAGTCTACTTTGGCGTGCATAACCACGGTGCGACGGCTGACCGTCTGCTCAGTGCCGCAACCCCTGCGGCTGGCCGTGCGGAGCTGCATGAGCATGTGCAAGCCGATGGTTTGATGAAAATGCGGCATGTGCAGGCCGTCGAGATTCCCGCCAAGGGCGAAGTGAGCTTTGCGCCCATGGGCTATCACGTGATGCTGTTTGAACTGAAGCAGCCACTCAAGGATGGTCAGCGTTTCCCGCTCACTCTGCACTTTGAACAAGCCGGCGATGTGCAGGTCGAGGTTGCCGTGCAAAAGGACGCCCCAACGGGTCATGCTGAAGAGCATGAGCATAAATCTGCCCCTTAGCCCTAGTGTGTCCCGCTGCAAACCGTAAGACGTTACGGGCAAACCGAGCGGCGCCGCAGCCGGCGCCAGCTCCCATGAGCGAGACGTAAGATGAAATTCCTTCCTTGGCTGCTGCTCTTGAGCGCCCTGCACCGCCCGGCATTAGCCGCGTCCGCAGGGCTGTTTTCAATGTTTCGGCAATGGCTTGAAACGGCGCAGCAGGTCGAACGGATATTGCGCCAGCGTTAAGTAGCCAAAATCTTTGCTGGGTGGGGTAAAGCCTTGCGGTTCGAGCACATCCAGGGCTGATCTGGCGTTGTGGCCTTTGCTCTTCCAGCCAATGACTACCAATGGGCTGTGACTATGGGCCAAGGCAATGCCGACTTTGCCGCTCTGATCATTACTGCACCAGAGTGAAACGGTGGCCAGCATGATCGCCTCCAAATGCTCGGCGTTGAGTCCTGGCGCGAACTCAGAGCTCAGCAGCCAGCGGTACAAACTGCAATGCAGGGTCCAGTTCAGGGGCAGGTTCTGCGCAGCGGCATATTTGATAAAGCCGCGAAACATGCCCATCGCCTCCGGCGCGTCGAGTTTCAGCAGCTGCGGACACAGGTCAAACAGGGTGTGCCAATACACCCGCAGGCTGTTATCGGCATGGGTGAAGGTTTTCGTTGTGCGTGGATAACCGGCGAGAAACTGGTGCAACGATAGGGCATCCAGCTTTGAGCGGTCGCAACCTTGAGCATTGATGTAATGAGCTGACATTTGATCTCTCCTGATCGCGGCCAAGGGCAATCAGCCTGGCGGCGATAAGCAATCCTTTGGCGGCACCGAAGGCTCGGTAGCCGCGTCGTTACGAGTGCCAAACACTCGAATGCAAGGCTTGCCAACGTGCCGGCCCGTGAGGGCGCGGCGCGTGTGTGGCAAAGCCGGCAGGGATCAGCTCAGGGGAGAGGCGCGCGGGTTGATGCTTGGCCAGAGTCGGCGCAGAGCAATGCCTCTGTGCTCTAGATTGGCCGGTGACCGGGAAGCCTTAAAGCTGCGGAGGTGGGCAAACGGCAAGGCCGTAGGCAGCGCCAGTACTGTGGCATTGGAGCAGCAGCATGAATGGGGTGAGTTGGCGTGACTGCTATTTTGCGCGGGCTCATCGCTGTTGTTGCCCAGCGAGATGGCCACCAGCTCGGTGCCGCCCGTTGAGCAGAAACTGCCCCACATCAGCAGCTCTTTTTGCGGCGCCGACATGACGCTGGACAACGGCATGGCGAACACGTTGAACAGCACTGCAAGGCAGGCTACCCAGACATATTCTAGACGACGTTGCGACATGAGCGCTTCCTGCTGCGGGGACCTGTGCGGGAGAAATTAGCCGTTTTTAATCGCTGCAACAACCGCGGCAGCTTGAACGCTCGCGACGGCCTGCGGGCGTGAGCATAGCGAGCTTGAGGCACGTCGCCACTGCGCCAAATCCGCGCAGTACGCCACAAGTCTGCCGCATCGATCAGTATCTCGACGCGCCACTTGCCGCTCGAATCGGTGGGCTGCGTTTGATTGTCGCAGCCGGTTGGCGTGTGCTCCGCTGCTGGGATGCTTGCGCCACGGGCTTGCGGGTATTTATAACCAGCTCGTTACGCAAGTGTTTTCATCCTCTCGCCCGGTTCAGCGGGCTGTCGATGGTTAAAAAAAGTGGCTATATAATGTGCCGGTTCTATACTCCCACTAGTATGTAAATATGTACATCGAAAGGAGCCTCCCATGCGTGTTGCTGTTGCTATATTGTGCTTGGCGCTGAGCTTGAGTGCGCAGGCTGAGGATGTACGGGCGCTGTCCGCCGAAGGCTTGGCGCTGATCCCGCCGTTTCAGAAGCAGCTGATGGAAACGGTGAAGGCGGCGCTGCAGGCAGGCGGCCCGCTCAAGGCGGTCGAGGCTTGCCAGTTGCAGGCGCCGCAGATAGCGTCTCAGCACAGCCGGGCGCCATGGCAGGTGGGCCGCACGTCATTGCAGGTGCGCAATCCGGCCAACGCGGCCGATGCATGGGAGCAGCAAGTCTTGCGGCAATTTGCCCAGCGCGCCGCCGCTGGCGAGCCACTGGCCGGCATGCAGCACAGCGCCGTGGTGGCTGGCGAGTTGCGGGTGATGCAGGCGATTGCGGTCGGCGAGCCTTGCCTGGCCTGTCACGGCAAGGCACTCAAACCGGAGTTGGCAGCGCTGCTCGATCAGCGTTATCCGCAGGATCAGGCCCGTGGTTATGAACTTGGCGCGCTGCGAGGCGCCTTCACCCTAAAACGTAGTATGGAATAAGCCATGGACAAACAATCCTTACCGGCCCCGCAACAGGCCATGTTGAAGCGCTTGGCGCGTATCGAAGGGCAAATTCGCGGCTTGCAGGCGATGATCCTGCGCGGCGATGAATGCGAGTCGATTGCCCAGCAGTTCAGTGCCGCGCGCAGGGCCTTGGATAAGGCTTATCAAGAACTGCTGGCCTGCTTGCTGGAAGAGGCGGTGGTCGACCCGACACTGGATAACGCCGAAACCCTGGCGCGGGTGCGCAAGATCTTTACCAAGTACACCTGACGCCCGTTTTGCTTATCGATCCCTAACGCAGGAGCCGTCTGATGAAAAATGCCCATGACCTGGTGCTTGAAGCCCAGGCGCAGATCCGTGAAGTTGCGCTGTCCGATGCCGAGGCCGCCATCCGCGCCGCCGATGTGTTGCTCGACGTGCGCGAGGCGGACGAGTTTCATGCCGGGCATATCCCTGGCGCACTCAACATTCCCCGCGGCCTGCTGGAGTTCAAGCTCAGCAACGATCCCGAACTCTGCGCCCGTGACCTGAATATCGTGCTGTATTGCAAAACCAGTGGCCGCGCCGCACTTGCCGCCTGCTCTCTGCAGGCTATGGGTTATTTGCAGGTGCAGTCGCTGGAGGGCGGTTTCGATGCCTGGGTTGCGGCGGGTAAGGCACAGGTCGCGGCCAACCTGCCAAGCTTTGCGTAGCACTGCATACAATTCGGCCTGCAACAGGCCTATGCGTCAGGGGCATGTTCCCCAAGGAGTCAGTCATGCAACACAACGTGGGTCGTACCGACAAACTGCTGCGCATTGGCGCCGGCATTCTGCTGCTTGGCCTTGTCGCCAGTGGGCTGATTGGCTGGTGGGGCTTGATCGGTCTGGTGCCATTGGCCACTGGCTTGCTCAACTGGTGTCCGGCGTACCGGCTGCTGGGCATCAACACCTGCAAGATGAAGTCCTGATATGGCCTTGAAAACCATTAGCGCCAAGGGTGAGATGGGCGCCGGCTTTGCCATTGAAGTGAACTGCGGCGCCCACCGCATCATCATGGATCAACCCACCCATGCCGCCGGACAAGACCTGGGGCCGACGCCCCTGGAGTTGATTCTCGCCGCCATTGCCGGGTGCTTTGGCACCATCGGCCGGTTGCTCGCGCATCAGCAAAAAATTGAACTGCGCGGCATGCGCTTTGACCTGCAGGCCGACTATGACCCGGCCGGTTTGCTTGGCCGCGATCTGTCGGTGCGCCCCGGCTTTCAGGCGCTCAGGGTGTTGGTTGAGATTGATGCCGACCTCAGCCCCGAGCAAAAACAGGCGTTCCTGCTGGAGGTCGAGCGCCGTTGCCCGCTGGCCGACAACCTGACCCACGGCACCCAACTGCACAGCCAGTTAGTCCTGCCTTGAGCGCCAAACTGACCGACAGATAATGCGAACGGTCTGTTAGGGGTTAACCGTAAAGCGCAGAACGCCGAGGGTCTGGCCGCCGTCGGTGATCACGTCAACGCGCCACTTGCCGCTTGGCTCGGCGGGGAAGTTTTGCTTGTGGCTCCAGGCGCGGTAACCGGCCTTGGTGCCACCCTGAATATCCAGGGCGATGCGGTCGACCTCTTTGCCGTTGTGGCGCCAGACATGGTAAACCCGCTCAGTCAGGCCGCGCGGTGCATTGATCGCGGTGTAGGCGTACAGGCCCTGTTGCTTGAGTTGGGCGCTGCTGAGTTGTTCGCGGGCTTGGCCGGGCGCGCGCTGGCGGGCATTCATCTGGGCGCTGACCACCATTTCGCTCAGCCACAGGGTGGCCGGTGGTACCCAGGGCCGCGCCAGCCAGCCAGCCCCGAGCAGGGCTAGGCTCAAACCGGGCAAGGCCAGCCAGCGCCACCAGCGGTTGATCTTTAGCGTGCCGAGCAAGCTGGGGAAGGACAACAGCACGCTGGCCAACAAGGCCCACTGATAACTCTGCGCGGTGGTCTGGTGCAGGATGATCGGCAGCGCGGTCAGCAACACGGCAAACAACGTCAGGCTGTGAAAGGCCAGGTACAGCCAGCGGCGTGGCGCCAGCCAATTGAAGTACAGCGGGTCGATGATGGCGATCAGCGCGCAGAGGCCGAGCAGGCCGGTAAACACCAGCTGGCCACTGTCCCAGGCGGTGGTCAGGGCAAAAAACGGCAAGACGAAAAACAGGCTCTGTTGATGCACCATCTGGGTGGCAAAGCGCAGCAGCCAGGGCGGTAGTTGCAAGCCAAAACGGCGCGCCAGTTGCTGGTTAAAGATATTTTCCAGGGCCAGCCAGAGCCAGCTGACCAGCATCAGAATGGCGATGACCTTGGCAAATTCGGCCTGCCGTTCGACCAGGAAGAACCCGGCCAAGCCGGAGACAAAGCCATACAGCGGCATGACCCAGGGAAAACGTTGCAGCAAGGCGTGCAGGCGGAGCAATTGGGCTTTTAAAAAAATCATCGGCTTGGCTGGCGTTTCGCGGGGGACTGAGCGGGGCTACGGCGGTGCGCGGGTAAGGCGGCGGCAGCAATTGCCACGCAGCATACCGCTCTAGACGGGCAGGTGCAGCCGTATCCAGGGCTTAAATGCGGCGTGGCGAAGAATCTTGCAGCTGCGCCGACCAGCGGCGGCAGCGTGAGGGCTTAAAGCGCCCACAAGGTTCGTATCGAGCCAGCAAAGCCGGCCAGCAGCAGCAACAGAATCGGCCCAAAGCTGAGCAAGAAACCCAGGCTGCGTTTGCTCGGGTCGGCCACATAGGCGCGCAGGTACACCACCCGGCCGAGCAGGTAAATGCTGCACAGCACTGCCACCCAGGTTGCCGGCAGGTACTTGCTGGCCAGCCAGACACCCGGTAGCAGCAAGATCAGCAGCTCCAGGGTGTTCATCTGTACCCGGTAGTAGCGCTCAAAAATTTCATTGCCGCTGGTGGCCGGGGCTTTTACCTCATAGGTAACCCGGGCTTTAGCCACCAATACGGAAAAATGCACGTATTGCAGCAATACCAACACCAGTAATAAATCGACCAGAGCCATAGATCCTCCAAAATCCGTTAGGCCAGTGCGTAATCGAACCGGCGGCTAGAGGTTAGCTCAGTCGTCTTGATTGATTTCGTCGTCAGGAGTGTTTTCCAACAGTTCGACGCTTTGTTCGACTTCGGCCGGCGACTCGTTGCGAATCTGATTGGCCTCATCGGTCATCTGCTGATTGGAGGTGGCGCCCTGAAAACTCTTGCAGGCGCTTAAACCGTCGCCCTGGCCGCAGGCGCTGATCACGCCGTTATCGTCGGTAATCCGTTCTTCGACGACATTGCTACCGTCGCAGCCCAGCAGGGACCAGCAAAGCAGGGCAGGCACAAGCAAGGTGTGGCGCATGGACGTATTCCTCAACGGCAGTGGTTGGGCGCACATCGACCTGTGCACCGTTTAAGGGGTGACGTTAGTGCAGGGGCTTTGCCGCTGTCCAGCAAATCCCCGGCGGCGCACTGCTGGCGCCAATGGTCATGGTCGTTGGCGACCAATGCCACTGCCGGAGCGGGGGCTGGGTTCTATGCTGCACAGGGTCAGCACTACAACAAAGGCCCCTACTGATGAATTACGACGCTAGCCAACAACTGCTGCTCGGCTTGGTCTTGGCGGTGATGATTTTTGGCGTGTCGCTGGAGCTGCGCGTTAGCCAGTTCGTCGCCATCGTCAAACAGCCGCAACCGATCCTCGCCGGGATGCTCGGCCAATGCCTGATCCTGCCCTGGGCGACCTTGCTGGTGACCCTACTGGTCGACCTGCACCCCGGCCTGGAGCTGGGCCTGCTGCTGGTGGCCTGCTGCCCGGGCGGCAATATGTCCAACATCATGACCCACCTGGCGCGTGGCAATACTGCCCTGTCGATGAGCATGACCGCGCTGTCCAGCCTGCTGGCATTGGTGCTGCTGCCGATCAACTTCGCCCTGACTTCAGGGCAGAATCCCGAAGCCTCGGCCTACCTGGCCGAACGGCTGCAGGCGCTGCAGATCGATCAGGCCAGCATCATGTTTAACCTGCTGTTCCTGCTTGGCCTTCCGCTGGCGCTGGGCATGCTGGTGGGCAACCTGTTGCCGCAGTTTGCCGAGCGGGTAATGCCCTGGTTCAAGCGTTTTGCCCTGCTGGCTTTTGCCGTGTTTGTGATCGGCGCACTGGTCGGCAACTGGCGGATGCTGACCGACAACCTCGGCCTGGTGTTCGTCATTGTGGTGCTGCACAACGCCAGCGCCATTGGTCTCGGCTGGTTGATGGCCAAGTTGGCCCGCCAGCGTGGCGCCAACCTGCGAGCTATGGTGATCGAGATCAGCATGCACAACTCCGGGCTGGCCCTGGGGCTGATCTTCGCCCAGTTCGGCGGCGAGCTGCATATGGCGCTGGTCGCCGCGCTCTGGGGCACCTGGCATCTGGTCAGTGGCCTGCTGCTGGTGCTGTTCTGGCGTAATAAACCACTGTTGGCCCAGGAGGAAATTCCATGCGCATCCTGATCACCGGCGCCGCCGGATTTATCGGCCAGCAACTGCTCGCCGAACTGGCCGTACAGCAGCCTGACTGGACGCTGTTTGCCGCCGATATCCGCGAGATTCCCGCCAATTTGCAGCGTGGCAAGGTGCAGCCGCTGCTGCTGGATATCAGCCAGCCGGCAGCGGTGCTCAAGGCGGTGGCCGAGTGTCAGCCGCAGGCCATCGTCCACCTGGCTTCGGTGGTCAGCCCGCCGCCGGGGATGAGTGAGGCGACCCTGCATGCCATCGACGTGGAAGGCACCCGGGCGATTATCCAGGCCGCTGCCGCCCATAACGTGCAGCAGCTGATTATCACCAGCTCCGGCGCCGCCTACGGCTACTACCCGGAGAACGCCGAGTGGATCGACGAAGATGATCCGCTGCGCGGCCACAACAAATTCGCCTACGCCCGGCACAAACGTGAAGTCGAAGAGCTGCTGGTGCAGGCGCGCATCGAGCACCCGCAGCTACGTCAGCTGATCTTGCGACCGGGCACCATCCTCGGCAAACGGGTCAACAATCAGATCACCGACATGTTCAAGAAACCTGCGGTGCTGGGCATCCGCGGCAGCGACAGCCGCTTCGTGTTTATCTGGGATCAGGACGTGGTACGGATCATCCGCAAAGGACTGGAGTGCGGCACCGCCGGCATCTACAACCTGGCCGGCGACGGCGCCCTGAGCCTGCGCGAGATCGCCCAGATTCTGCAAAAGCCTTATCGGCCGTTGCCGGCTGGTTTGATCCAGTTCGCGCTCAAGCTGCTCAAACCCCTGGGCCTCAGTCAGTACGGCCCGGAGCAGGTGGATTTTCTGCGCTATCGGCCGGTGCTGGCCAACCGTCGGCTGAAGGAAGAATTCGGCTACACCCCGCGCTTCACCAGCCGTGAAGCCTTTATCGCCTTTCTCGATGCGCAAGGTATGGCTCATGCGTAAGACGTTATTCTCCGTGGCCCTGTTGGGCCTGGCCGGTTCTGCTAACGCCCTGGAACTGACCCTCATCGGGCCAGCCGGCCAACCCCTGCCGCTGGCCATGGTCACCCTCAAGGCCGAGCGGCCATTGCGCGCCGCCGGCAGCGACAATGGTTATCCGCCGGAGCGCAGCGAGCAGCGCATCAGCGAGGAAATCACCGCGTTCAGTGGCGCCGATGGCCGGCTCAAGGTCGATTACCCGGAGGCCGTGCCGCTCAACCTGCGGGTACGTGCGCCGGGTTATCAGGACCTAAACCAGAGCGGCGTGGCCGCCGACGCGCACTTGACCCTGAGCCTCAAAGTCGAGACCGATCCGGCCGCATTGGCCGCGCAGCAACCGGCCAATGCCTGGTTCGCCGCGCTGGATTTTGGCGGCGATGCGCAGCTGAAAAAGACCGCCCTGGAGCAGTGCGGTTTCTGCCATCAGCAGGGCAGCTTCTTTATGCGCCGCGAGCGTTCCGCCGAGGAGTGGCAACAGGTGCTGGAGCGCATGATTGGTTTCGGCGCGCGGCCGGCCAGCGACCAGCAGGCCAGGCTGATCGAGGTTTTTGCCAAGGGTTATGCCGACCTACGTCAGCACCCGGAGAAGGTCTTGCAGGCCAAGCCCTGGGAAACCCAGCTGGCCGGCACGACCATTACCGA
>JAURXE010000214.1 GCA_030654635.1 Pseudomonas sp. | reverse complement strand
GCGGTAATTTTGCCGTCGCGAAAATAGCGCTGGGTAAAGCTCACGCAGCCCATTTGCAGACTTTCACGCAGCAAAGGTTCGAAGCGCTGGCCGATAATAAATTCGGTGCTGCCCCCGCCAATGTCCACCACCAGGCGTTTGCCTGGCGTGTCGGCGCTGCTGTGGGAGACGCCAAGGTAAATCAGCCGGGCCTCTTCACGGCCGGAAATCACCTCCACCGGATGGCCGAGGATTTCTTCGGCGCGGCGGATAAAATCAGCACAGTTGCGCGCTTCGCGCAGGGCATTGGTGCCGACAATCCGCACCGCGCCTTCTGGCAAACCGGTAATCAGCTGGCCAAAGCGGCGCAGGCAATCAAGCCCACGCTGAATGGCTTCTTCGCTGAGCAGGCGCTGATCGTCGAGTCCGGCGGCCAGCTGAACTTTTTCGCCCAGCCGTTCAAGGATACGAATTTCACCGTGATCGGCCTTGGCCAGGACCATGTGAAAGCTGTTCGAGCCAAGGTCAATGGCGGCGATCATCGGGAAATGCTTGGCAGCGGTTGGCAACATGATGGGCGGGTCTCGGTGCAGAACGGCGACATCCTGCCATGATCGGCGGGCGAGGCCAACGCGGGTTAGGCTAAGCGCGGCACCATGTCGCGCCGCCACTGCGTGGTCGATGGATCAATTCTACCCGTTATAGCGATAGCTAAGCATAATCGCCTACGCCTTTCGGCCGGCGCCAAGGCGGGCTATCATTAGCGCCACTTTATGAGCACTTTTGCTTGCGAACGCGGAGATTTTCCATGAGCGAATTCATCACCAATGTCACCGACGCCAGTTTTGAGCAAGACGTGCTCAAAGCCGAGGGCGCGGTGCTGGTCGACTATTGGGCCGAATGGTGTGGCCCGTGCAAGATGATTGCACCGGTACTCGAAGAGATCGCCCAGACTTACCAAGGTAAGTTGAAAGTGTGCAAACTGAACATCGACGAAAACCAAGACACCCCGCCTAAATACGGCGTGCGCGGTATTCCGACCCTGATGTTGTTCAAAGATGGCAACGTCGAAGCGACCAAGGTAGGCGCGCTGTCCAAGTCGCAATTGGCCGCGTTCCTCGACAGCAACATCTGATCCTGCGGCGTTGCTGAGCAACGCCAGCGGCACTTCAAGCTGTTGTTGCAAAACCCCGCGAACTGCGGGGTTTTTTATGTTTGAGGCTAGACGCCTCGAAAAGCCAGTGTTACATTCGGCTCGCAACGGTTTCTCCGTTGCCCTCTACCAGCTGTCGCCACTCCATTCTTATTCATCCAAGTTCATCGAATAAGTGCAGTGTTCCTGTCGCCTTTCTCGCGACGCGGCCTCTTAAGCCAAGTGCTTACCTCCCTCTTTCATGAATACGTCATTCCTATGAATCTGACTGAACTCAAGCAAAAACCCATTACCGATCTGCTCGACATGGCCGAACAGATGGGCATCGAAAATATGGCCCGTTCGCGCAAGCAGGACATTATTTTCTCCCTGTTGAAGAAGCACGCACGCGGCGGCGATGAAATCTCCGGTGATGGCGTGTTGGAAATTCTCCAAGACGGTTTCGGCTTTCTGCGCTCCGCGGACTCTTCCTATCTCGCTGGCCCAGACGACATTTACGTCTCGCCGAGCCAGATCCGCCGCTTCAACCTGCGTACCGGCGACACCATAGTCGGCAAGATCCGTCCGCCCAAAGAAGGTGAGCGTTATTTCGCTCTGCTCAAGGTCGACACGATCAACTACGATCGCCCGGAAAACGCCAAAAACAAGATTCTGTTCGAAAACCTGACACCGTTGTTCCCCACGGTGCGGATGAAGATGGAAGCTGGTAACGGCTCTACTGAAGACTTGACCGGCCGGGTCATCGACCTCTGCGCGCCGATCGGTAAAGGCCAGCGCGGCCTGATCGTCGCGCCGCCGAAAGCCGGTAAGACCATCATGCTGCAGAACATCGCGGCCAATATCACCCGTAACAACCCAGAAGTGCATCTGATCGTGCTGTTGATCGATGAGCGTCCGGAAGAAGTGACCGAAATGCAGCGCACCGTGCGCGGCGAAGTGGTGGCTTCGACTTTCGACGAGCCACCAAGCCGTCACGTGCAAGTGGCCGAAATGGTCATCGAGAAGGCCAAGCGCCTGGTTGAGCACAAGAAAGACGTGGTCATCCTGCTCGACTCCATCACCCGTCTGGCGCGTGCCTATAACACCGTGATTCCCAGTTCCGGCAAGGTGCTCACCGGTGGTATCGACGCCCACGCCCTGGAGAAACCGAAACGTTTCTTCGGCGCCGCACGGAACATCGAAGAAGGCGGCTCGCTGACCATCATCGCCA
>JAURXE010000192.1 GCA_030654635.1 Pseudomonas sp. | reverse complement strand
TGACCAATGCCTTTGGCGTGCACATCCCAGAAGAAGGTCTGGCCTTGCGTGGCACCTTCCTGATCAACCCGCAAGGCATGATCAAGACCGTGGAAATCCACTCCAACGAAATCGCCCGCGACGTGTCGGAAACCCTGCGTAAGCTGAAAGCTGCCCAGTACACCGCCGCTCACCCAGGTGAAGTGTGCCCGGCCAAGTGGAAAGAAGGCGAGGCTACTCTGGCTCCGTCTCTGGAGCTGGTTGGCAAGATCTAAAAGTGGCTTCGGGGCTGCTGCGCTAAAACCGTTAGCAGCTCTTACTCCATTTTTCGCCTGCCGGAGCCTTACAAGGCTCTCAAAGGCGCCCGAACGCCCGGGCGCGATCCGTCCGGGCGTTTGTTTATCCAAAATTTGTCATAGGAATCGCAGTCATGTTGGACGCCACTCTTAAAACCCAGTTGCAGGCTTACCTTGAAAAGGTTGTTCTGCCGTTCGAGATCGTCGCTTCCCTCGATGACAGCGCGAAATCCGAAGAGCTGCTCGGTCTGCTCAATGACATCGTCAGCCTGAGCGACAAAATCGCTCTGCGCACTGATGGCGACAACAGCCGCAAGCCGTCGTTTGCCCTCAATCGCCCGAACGGCAATATCAGCCTGCGTTTTGCCGGCTTGCCGATGGGCCATGAGTTCACCTCCCTGGTATTGGCCTTGCTGCAAGTGGGCGGCCATCCGTCCAAGCTGGCCCAGGATGTGATCACCCAGATTCAAAACCTCGAAGGTGAATTCAACTTCGAGACCTATTTCTCGCTGTCCTGCCAGAACTGCCCGGACGTGGTCCAGGCGCTGAATTTGATGGCCGTGCTTAACCCCAATATTCGCCACGTGGCCATCGACGGCGCGCTGTTCCAGGCCGAAGTCGAGTCGCGGCAGATCATGTCGGTGCCGAGTATCTACCTGAATGGCGAACTGTTCGGCCAGGGCCGGATGGAAGTTGAGCAAATTCTCGCCAAAATCGACACCGGCGCCAGCGCCCGTGACGCCGAGAAGCTCAGCGCTAAGGACGCCTTCGACGTGCTGGTCATCGGTGGCGGCCCAGCTGGTGCCTCAG
The DNA here is from genome assembly GCA_030654635.1 of Pseudomonas sp. GTDB lineage: Bacteria > Pseudomonadota > Gammaproteobacteria > Pseudomonadales > Pseudomonadaceae > Aquipseudomonas. The sequence goes on along the minus strand of JAURXE010000192.1, from coordinate 12,783 downwards.
CCGCCATCTACGCCGCCCGTAAAGGCATCCGTACCGGTGTTGCCGCTGAGCGTTTTGGCGGTCAAGTGCTCGACACCATGTCCATCGAGAACTTTATCTCTGTGCAGGAAACCGAAGGGCCGAAGCTGGCCCGCGCCCTGGAAGAGCACGTCAAGCAATACGATGTCGACATTATGAACCTGCAGCGCGCCACGGCCCTGGTTCCGGCTAGCCATGCCGGCGGCTTGCATGAAATCAAGTTCGACAGCGGCGCAACCCTCAAGGCCAAGACAGTAATTCTCTCCACCGGTGCGCGCTGGAGGGAGATGAACGTGCCGGGTGAGCAGCAATACCGTGGTAAGGGCGTGGCTTACTGCCCGCACTGCGACGGCCCGTTGTTCAAGGGCAAGCGTGTGGCGGTGATCGGCGGCGGTAACTCCGGCGTGGAAGCGGCCATCGACCTGGCCGGCATCGTCGCCCATGTCACCTTGATCGAGTTCGACAGCCAATTGCGTGCCGATGCGGTATTGCAGAACAAGCTCAACAGCCTGGGCAATGTGACCATCATCAAGAGCGCCTTGACCACTGAAGTGCTGGGTGATGGCCAGAAGGTCAGCGCCCTAGTCTACAAGGACCGCAACAGTGATGAGCTGCACACCGTCGAGCTGGAAGGCATCTTCGTGCAGATCGGCCTGCTGCCCAACAGCGACTGGTTGAAAGGCGTGGTGGAGCTGAGCCCGCGTGGCGAGATCATTGTCGACGCCAAGGGTGGCACCAACATCCCCGGCATCTTTGCTGCCGGCGACGTGACCACTGTGCCCTACAAACAGATCGTTATCGCCGTAGGCGAAGGCGCCAAAGCCTCCCTGAGTGCTTTCGACCACCTGATCCGCAGCTAAGCACGCGCGCAATGCAAAACGCCCCGGCATTTGTCGGGGCGTTTTTGTTTGTAGCGCAGGCTAATTCTTCAACCGATAACCGCTGCGGAACATCCAACTGACGATCACCAGGCACAGGGCGAGAAAGCCCAGGGTCATGCCCACGCTGAGGCCAACATTGACGTCGGCCACGCCGTAGAAGCTCCAGCGGAAGGCGCTGATCAGGTACACCACCGGGTTGAACAGGGTGATGGTCTGCCACACGGGCGGCAGCATGCTGATGGAGTAGAAGCTGCCACCGAGGAACGCCAGCGGGGTGACGATCAGCGCTGGCACCACCTGGAGTTTTTCCCAGCCATCGGCCCAGATGCCGACGATGAAGCCGAACAGGCTGAAGGTCACGGCAGTCAGGGCCATCAGCAGCACCATCCACAGCGGGTGGGCAATTTCGAAGCTGACGAACAGGCGGGCGGTGAGGAGGATCACCAGGCCAAGAATCATCGACTTGGTGGCCGCCGCGCCGACATAGCCGACGACGATCTCAAAGGGCGAAATCGGTGCCGACAGCACTTCATAAATCGTCCCCGAATAACGTGGCATATAGATGCCAAAGGCCGCGTTGGAAATACTCTCGGTGAGCATCGCCAGCATGATCAGGCCCGGCACGATAAAGGCGCCGTAACTGATGCCATGTACCTCGGTCATGCTGGCGCCGATGGCTGAGCCGAACACCACGAAATACAGCGAGGTGGAAATCACCGGGGTGGCGATGCTCTGCAGCAGGGTGCGCCAGGTGCGTGCCAGTTCAAACAGGTAAATCGCACGGATCGCATAAAGGTTCATGCGCGCGCCCTCTGCGGATTAACCGAGCTATCTGGGTGTGAGTTTTTGCTGGCGGCCAGGATGCGCGGCAACTTGTCGAAGAGGTAAATCGCATGGATCGCGAAGAGGTTCATGCGCGCGCCCTCAGCAGGTTGACGAAAATCTCTTCGAGGGAGCTTTCGCTGGATTTCAGGTCCTTAAAGTCAATGCCGTTAGCCGCCAGGTCGCGCAGCAGTTCGGGAATGCCGGTGTGCTCGCGCTGGCCGTCGAAGCTGAACACCAGCTCATGGCCATCATCGGCCAACTCCAGGGCGTAAGGCGCCAGGGCGACGGGAATCAAACTCAGCGGCTGCTTGAGTTGCAACGTCAGCTGCTTTTTACCGAGGCGCTGCATCAGCACGTGCTTGTCTTCCACCAGGATGATCTCGCCCTTACTGATCACACCGATGCGGTCGGCCATTTCTTCGGCTTCTTCGATGTAGTGAGTGGTTAGGATGATGGTCACGCCGCGCTCGCGCAGGCGGCGGACCATGGCCCACATGTCGCGGCGCAGCTCGACGTCGACGCCGGCGGTGGGCTCATCCAAAAACAACACCGAGGGTTCGTGGGACAACGCCTTGGCGATCATCACCCGGCGCTTCATGCCGCCGGACAGTTCGAAAATCTTCGCGTCTTTTTTGTCCCACAGCGACAAGTCGCGCAGCACCTGCTCCAGGTAGGCCGGGTCGGGCTTCTTGCCGAACAGGCCGCGGCTGAACTTGAGGGTGGCCCAGACGGTTTCGAACACATCGTTGAACAGCTCTTGCGGTACCAGGCCGATCTGCCCACGGGAGGCGCGGTAGTCGCGCACTATGTCGTAACCGCCAACCTGCACGGTGCCACTGCCGGGATTGACGATGCCGCAGACGATGCTGATCAGGGTGGTCTTGCCGGCGCCATTGGGGCCGAGCAGGGCAAAGATCTCGCCTTTGCGGATATCCAGATTGATATTGCGCAAGGCCGGATGGCCGCTGGCGTAGGTTTTACTCAGCTGTTGAATCGATATCACCGGGGCCACGGGCGCTCCAGAGGGTGATGAAGGGGTGCTGCAGGGTAACAGTTTGCTTGCGGGCGAGGAGCGGGGGGTTAGGCTGATGGTGGCGAAAACTGGCACTAAAACGGGGTCGATTCAGCTGCCCCGGGCAGCTGAATCGACGGGCATTAATTGTTGCGCGGGCTGGAATAGGCGCGAATGTCGCCGAACGGTGAGCTGCTCATGTCGACCTTGACCAGCATCAGCGGCGAGCTGTTGATCCACGCATCATCGATCACTATGGTGCGGCCAACGTCATCGTTGTCGGCGGCCACCAGCAGGTAGTAGGTGCCATTTTCGGCGGCTTCGCCATCCCAGCTCAGAGTGATCTGGCCGAGTACCGTCGACACCCGCGAAGGCTTATTAGCAATCACTGCGCCGTTGGCATCCAGCAGCAGCGCCCGGGGTTTAACCGCCAGTTTGTTAAAACCCATGCAGGGGCTGTGGCAGGTCGAGTTGACGTTCAGGGTGTAACGCTCGCCCTTTTTCAGCTCGAGGGAGAACATCCGATAATTGGAAATCGAGCTGCCAAAGGACATCCGTGGCTCGTTGGCGCTGATCGGCCAGTTTGGCGTCAGCAGTCCGGTATTCACCGGCAGCGGTATTGCCTGGGTGTTGTGAATGGCTTCCAGCGTATTGGTGGCGACCGGGCTGCTGCCGGTGCGGACCAACTGCTCGTACAACGATTGCTGATTACTGGCGCAGGCGCCCAGCAACAAGCAGGTGGCCAAGGTGATGAACTTATGCAAGGTGAAACTCCTGAGTGACAACGTCCCTGTGTGCGTCAGGCTTGGCAGCCCGGCGGTCGGTAATTCTACCTTTTTAGTGGCTGGTCGGGGGTGATCAATAGCTCAAGCCCTGACTGTGTGAAAACTACGGATATCGGCCGCTGCGGCGCATGAACGGCGTCTGCGACTTCGATTGGCGGTGGTGACGAGCAGGGGCAATACTGACCAAGGGCCGCCGTCCGTGCAGCCAGAGGAGTTGCCATGGCCAGCATAGTGACGCTTACCCTCAGTCCGGCCCTTGATTGTGCCACCGGCATTGCGCACCTTTGCCCGGATGCCAAACTGCGCTGCAGCCCGCCTAGTTACGCACCAGGTGGTGGTGGCATCAATGTCGCCCGCGCCATCCATAAACTTGGCGGTCACGCCCTGGCGTTGTGTCCGATTGGCGGGCCGAGCGGCGAGCATTTGCTTGAGTTGCTTAGCGCCGAGGGCGTGGCCTGGCAAGCCCTGCCGATCAGCGCCTGGACCCGCCAGTGTATTAACCTGGTGGCCCGGGACAGTGCCCAACAATACCGCTTGGTGATGCCGGGTGCCTGCCTCAGCTCGGCGGAGCAAATGCAGTTACTGCAGCGTCTGCGCGAGTTGCGCAGCTGCGATTATTTGCTGATCAGCGGCAGCATGCCTGCCGGGCTGGATGCGGATTTTTTACCGCGCTTGCTGCACTGCGCCCGCCAGCTCGGCGCGCGCTGCATCCTCGACAGTGGTGCCGAGACGCTGCGCCAAGGACTGGATTGTGGCGGCTTGTACCTGATCAAACCCAACCGACATGAACTCAGTACTTTAGCCGGAGTGACGATCAGTGAGCCGGCGCAGCTCGCCGAAATCGCCCGCAGTCTACTGGCGCCCGGGCGTTGTGAGGCGATGTTGGTTTCGCTGGGTGCAGAGGGCGCTCTGCTGGTAACTGCCACCTTGAGTGAATTTATCCCGGCGCCGGCCGTGCCGAAACGCAGCTCAGTGGGGGCCGGTGACAGTTTGCTCGGCGCCACTACCTTGCAGTTGGCGGCCGGTGCCAGTTGGTCCACGGCGGCCCGTTATGGCGTCGCCGCCGGGAGTGCGGCGATCATGGCCGAGGGCACCGGATTGTGCAGCCGTGCCGACACCGAGCAGTTATTCGCCGTGCTGCAACAGCAACTACTGGCTCGCGGTAATGGCTAAGCGGCTGCCGTACCGTTCGGTGAAACGGTTATTGGCGCAGCTCGGTTTGCCTTTTTTTACTTAAGGCTGTGAAGACCTTCTGGTAGGACCAGCGGATCAGCTCCTTGAGGTAATCGGGGTCTACCGAAGCCGGGTTGACGATGCTAATCCAGTGAAATCGGTGCAGATATCTGGCTGGTTTTATTCCGGCTTGATCGGTGAGTTCGATAAAGCGTGTCGGGCTTGCTCGCAGGCTAAAACGCCATTGTTCCGGCTCGCTGGTTTTGAAGTAGGCAAAGCGTTTTTTATCGAGCTGGAACACTAAAATATTGGCCGGCGGGCCAAAGTTGATCTCGCTGGCGCCGGGCAGCAATCGGCAATAGTCAATGCAGTCTTGGGTATTCATCGGCTTCCTGCTGGCGGGTTAACGATTCACATCGGACTGTTTTACACCTGGCTTGGCGGCCAGTGCTCATGGCGCTCGCGCCGCGATCCTAGCACCTGCATGGTTGCGCCAGTGCCTGCCGAAAGCCCGGAAAACCAGGCCCACGAATGCCTGCTCGATTTGATCCATATCAGCGAAGAGTGTTGCAGATTGCAACAAAAGGCTTAAGACATTAGCCAGCGTGCGCAAGGATGGCGTAGGCTGAACTTGTCGCATCCAATACGCGGCGCTATTCGCGAACAGAAGAAGGAAAGCTTATGCAAATCCAAGTTCATAGCGATAACCACATCGAAGGCAGTGCTCGGCTTACAGAGTGGGTCAGCGAAAGTGTCACCAGCAAGCTTGATCGCTTCGAGGAAGATCTGACCCGGGTGATCGTGCACCTTAGTGATGAGAACGGTATCAAAGCTGGTAGTCACGACAAGCGTTGCCAAATCGAGGCGCGGCCTAAAGGGCAGCAGCCGATTTCAGTTACCCACAAAGCAGAATTATTGGAGTTTGCAGTAGACGGGGCGATTGAAAAACTCAATCACGCCTTGAGTCATCAGTTCGGCAAAATGCGCAACAAACGTGCGCAGGCCCCGCTGCTTGAGGGGGAGGTTGAGTCCGTTGAAGTACAGGACGCCCTGCTGGAGGAAGATTTCCTCGCCGACGAGCAAGTGCGTAGCGCCTAACCCGCGCCCCAAAAAAAGCCGCAGGAGGGAAGAGCCCACTGCGGCTTTTTTGTGCGCCGGATTTAACCCGCGTCAGCTGATAGGCAAGCGCTCACGCTGTGCGTGGCACGCGCCAATCAGTCTTGGCGGCTGGTAACTTCCAGCAGGTGAAAACCGAACTGGGTTTTTACCGGGCCTTGCACCACGTTGATTGGCGCGCTGAACACCACGGTGTCGAACTCTTTAACCATCTGGCCTGGGCCGAACGAGCCGAGGCTGCCGCCGTCACGGCTGGATGGGCAGGTGGAGTTGTCTTTGGCGACCTGGGCGAAATCAGCCCCACCTTCGATAGCGGTTTTCAGTTCGTTGCACTTAGCTTCGCTGGCAACCAGGATGTGACGGGCAGTGGCTTTGGCCATGGGGGTGACTCCTTTTAAATAAGGCGTAAAGCCTACCGGAATTACTCAGTTATTCAAACGCCGGGCTGGCGATTGCAGTGACTGCAACCTCTCAGAGGTCCGCCCGCGCGTCGCGCTAATCAGCGGGCAAGGGATCAAGTGCTGGTATGAGGTGTCAAAAGTTGAGCGAGCGGGCGTGAGACAGTCCGGGCGTTCACTTCAGGAGGTTTCACCATGAATACCTTAAACATTGAAGGCTGGTGCAAAACCGGCACCGACAAACAATCTACCCCCATGGGTTTTATCCAGTTTCACGTCAGTGAAGCCGATCATTTGCGCCTAGAGCAGGCCGAAGTGAAATTGCAGAGGGCCGAGACGCCGGAGGTCATGGTCGCTGCCGATATGAGCACCCTAGATTTGATCACACCGCAGGAATGCGGCCCCTTAACCGATTGCCAGTACCGGGTGTATATGAGCTCAATCTCAACCGAGTCTCGCGGTCAATTTCACTTGGTTGGCCATCGGGCCAGCGACGGCAGTTTGGTTTATACCAATGCGGTGATGGTTGATCAGCTGGGTTAGCTGCCCACGGCTAGACCTGCCGACCTGGAAAACCAGCAGCTAGTGGCGCGGGCAGCGTTGTAGGTAGATTGACTGCGCGGGCGCTGTCACGCTGTGGCTCTGTAACCGTCAGCATTGTGGCGGGCAGGTCGCGGCTAAAGCCCCTCTTACAAAGAGCTGCCACCTGATGCGACAGTTAATTGGCTATGTCCCTGTTATGTGCTGCAGGCTCTGTTTTGTAGAGTGGACTTTAGCCCGCCAGCGCCGGGCAAGGGCCTCGGTGGGCTAAAGCCCACCCTACGTTATGTACCCAACATGTAACTGGTACAGAACCTTTTTATTGCAGGGTTCTTGTCGCGCTCTGTTGCACACTAGGGTTGCTGTTGGTGTCGGCATTGCCCGACGGCAGTTCTAACCTTTTCAGTAACGCCGTTTTCTGCGCGGGTTAGTCGCGCATCGGCAAGAACTCAGGAATCAACAGCGACTTATGAAACTGGCACAGATCAAGATTTCCACCCTCGACCTGGCGCCGATTCGCGCCGACGGCGGCCCGGCGCAAGCCCTGCACAACTCCTTGGCCCTGGCCCAACATGTGGAAAACCTCGGTTACACGCGCTTCTGGGTGGCCGAGCACCACAACATGGACGGCATCGCCAGCTCGGCCACCGCCGTGCTGATCGGTTATCTGGCTGCCGGCACCCGCCACATTCGGGTTGGCGCCGGCGGGGTGATGTTATCCAACCATTCGCCGTTGGTGATCGCCGAGCAGTTTGGCACCCTTGAAACCCTTTACCCGGGGCGGATCGATCTGGGCCTGGGTCGCGCGCCCGGCGCCGATGCCTACACCGCCCGTGCCCTGCGCCGCAGACACGTCGGCAACACCGACGACTTCCCGCAGGATGTCGAAGAGCTGCAAGGTTACCTCGGCCCGTTGTTGCCCGAGCAGCGGGTGATCGCCGTGCCCGGTTGCGGCACCCAAGTACCTTTGTGGCTACTCGGATCCAGCCTCTACAGTGCCCAGCTGGCGGGCGAGAAGGGCTTGCCTTATGCCTTCGCCTCGCACTTTGCGCCGCGCCTGATGCACGAGGCGATTCGCGTCTATCGCAACCACTTCAAACCCTCGGCGGTGCTCGCCAAACCCTATGTGATGCTCGGCGTGCCCTTGATTGCGGCGGACAGCGACGAGCAGGCGGACTATCTGGCGACCAGCGCCTATCAGCGGATTCTCGCCTTGTTGCGTGGCCAGAGCCTGCTGCAGCAGCCGCCTGTGCAAAGCATGGAAGGCCTCTGGTTGCCCCATGAGCGACAGGCGGTGGGCGAGTTCCTGGGCCTGGCGATGATCGGCGGCCCAGAGAAAATCCGCGCCAAACTGGAGCTGCTGCTGGAGCAGACCGGGGCCGATGAGCTGATTTTTACCGGCGATATGTATGACTTTGCCGATCGCCTGCGCTCTTACCAGATTCTCGCCGAGCTGCGCTGAGCGCAAAATGGCTTGTGCGGATCTTGGCGGCTGCGGCTACAGCGCTTTTTGAGCGGGGCTTTAGTCGCGAAGTGACAGTGCCGCCGCTCAAATCGCGCTAACCGTTACGCCCGCCGGCTTATCCGGGCCGTTGCTGTCGACCGGCCTATGCTCGCTAGCGCACAGACAGCCCGCCTTAGGCTGGTGAAAAATGAACCTCCTCCTCAAGCGCAATCAGCTACTGCGCCAGGAATTTCTGCTGCCGGAGTACCGCGCATGAGCATTTCCAAACTGATCTTCACCGCCGTCCTGCTTTCCTCTGTGGGGTTGAGTGGTTGCGCTGGATGGTCTCATCAAGAAAAAGGCACTGCCGCCGGCGCTGTTATTGGCGGCGTGGCGGGTAATTTGTTGTGTGGCGGTGTGCTATGCACCGGCGCGGGTGCCGCGGTCGGCGGGGTGCTTGGTCACGAAGTCACCAAGAAAAAATAGCAACAATAAATAGCCTGTCACCATCCTGTTGCCCAGCCCGCACACCCAATGACTGCGTTACTTGCGGTGCTCGCCCTGCGGGCCAGGGTGCGGCGGCTGATGCACTTCGGCCTGCGCATAGGGCTGTTTGTCCGGGCGCGGGATGGGGGTGGATCACACGCCGTGGTGGCTTTTGATTGTTTTGCCGGGCGGGTGCACCCGCAGGGCATGGATGTACGGGTTTCACCCGGCCCTTAAGGCTTTAGCTGACATTCAGCCAATTCGTTTACTCCCGGTCGCGCGGTCCGCGCTGGCGTTTTACACTCTGACGCGCAGGCTTGGCTGCACACTTCATGGGAGTCAGTGCAATGATCGGCAAGATTCTTTCGACGGGGTTTAGTTTGGCCACCTTGCCGGCCCGGCTGACGTATCGCAGCGTCCGCGCCTTGGCCATGACACCTTCCGAAGCCAGCCGTTTGCTGGCTGAAATGCGCGACGCATCGGATCAGGCCGTGCAGGAGATTCACGCGCTGCTGGCCAGCGTCGATGATGAGATGGGGCGCAAAACCGCGCACCTGAGCAATGCCGACAAGCGCCTGGCAGCCGAGTTGGCCCTGCAAGCCGCCGAGCAGCACCTGAGTATGGCCGCGATCAATATCCTGCGGGCCGTATGGCTAACGCTTCACTCCGCGCCGCAGTTGCCGCACACCGAGGCGGATCGGTTGCTTGAGCACAAGCCAAACGGCTAGGTGCGGGCTCGCTTATCAAGGTGCGAATTAGTCCGCGGTGCGGGTGCTCGGCGCCTTATGCCCGGCGTTCGAGGACCAGCGCCCGGGCGCGTTGGGTCATCTGGTCGAGTAGACGGTCGCGCTGTTTCTCCGCCTCGCCCATGACCTGCTTGCCGTGTTGCTTCACTAAGTAGGCGTGAATCTGCCGGACTTCTTCTGATTGGTAGATCGGCGTCAGGTCCTGCACCGCCACTAAGCCGTCCGAGCGATAGTCCCGCGTACTCAGTAGCACTTGCGGCCCGCGTGCCACCAGCACCTGAAAACCCATGGCCTCGAAGGTCGGCACTCGGCTGGCCGCACAGGCCAGCTCGGCATGCGGGTTGCGAGTGAGCATGCGCTGCAGCATGGCCCGGGCAATACCGCGTCGGCGTTGGCGAGTTGCCACGGCCAGATAAACCAGCGTGCAGGCCTCGGGGTCATCTTTGGCCGGCAGGTAAAGGGCAAAGCCCAGCACCTGGCTGGGATCCAGATCGTCCAGTGCCAGAATCAACTGCGCGCTGCTCTCCAGGGTGCTGTCCATGGCCTGCAAGTACAGGTGCATCTGGTAGCCAATCACGTACTGGTACAGCTGGTAGAGGGGATTGCTGGGCGTCAGCGACACCGGGCTGATGTCGCTGAGGTAGTCGACCACCATCTGCAGCACCTGGCTCTTCAATGCCTCGGGTGGCGGGCTGTTCAGCTGTGCAAGGGTGAACATTGTCAGTCTGGCTCCGGGGTGTGGTCGATTGGTGGGGCGTGGCGGCATTGTAACGCCCGTGGGGTGGGAGCGGTTTTGGGATGTTGACAGCCGGGCGCGTTTTCTCTTTGGTTACTTTCTGCGCGAGCAAAGAGATACGCAGCGAAGCAAGTAACTCGCCGAGGGGGAATAGGCAGTGAGCGCGATTAGAGGTGCGGCGGTTAATCGTGGTCTGTCTCCGATTGTCCTAGCTGGCAGCGTCGGTGCTGACAAGTTGTTGAATGGCTTGGTTGATAGAGGCTTGCTCGGTTAACTGAGTAAACAGTTCTCCGGCCGCTTTGCCATTGATCAGCCCCAGTATGACGCCCAGCACCGCGCCCCTATGCACGTTGTCGCCGCCGAGTTCTGCGTTGCTCTGCAAGGCTTTCAGTGGGTTTTGCTGATGCTTGCACGCAAGGTACAACACCGCCGGCCATGAATCGGTGATGTAACAGGCGGTGGAGAGCACTCTGCCGACCACCTCCCGCTCGGGCCGGTTACTGTCGACCAGTTTGGCCAGGTCCCGTCGCGAGGTTCCTCGGCTGGCCTGCAACAGCAGTTCCCGCACATCGCCATCGCTGGTACGCAACAGCAAACCATCAATCAGCTCTACATAGGCGTCGCAGACCTCCGCCAGAAAGTCGTCTGGGTGGGTCAGGGCCAGGTGCTCACGGCATAGCTGACGGGTAGCCGCCAACGAGCGACCGCGCAACCGCTCGCTGATTGCCAGTGGGGCGATAGTGACCAAGCCGCCAATTGACGGCGTGTCGTGGGTAACGGCCGCGCACTGTAGCGCAGGCAGCCCAGCGCTAAGGTTGGCAAAAAAACCACGGTGATAAGATTCCGCATAGGTGTCCGGGTGGGCCGGCTCGTCTGCGGTCAACAACTGTATATAAGCCTGCAGAAACTGCTCGCGATCATAGTGCCCGCCAGCCGCGCCCATAACCTGCATCAGCGTCAGGGCGCAGTGCGCGTTCAGGGTGTTGTCTCCGGCGCGCATGCCTTGGTGGTAGTGCACGTTGGGCCGGTTCCAGAAGGTCTGTTTGCCTTTGAGAATCACCTCGCCAACAATATTGGCTTGCGCCTGAAGGCCGGCAGTTTTGCGCCCACCTTGGCTGGTGGAGTGCAGAGACATGATCGATGAAGGGTGAAGTTCGGGCGGCGCCTCGAAGCGCTTTAAGCCGTCGGGAAACGCCTTGTCGAGGTCATGCACGTTGTAATACCAGTGCGCTGGCATGGCTAGGGCATCAGCAATAAACAGGTTTTGCAGAGCGGCAGTAGCCCTGGCGGTTATCTCGTTTTGCATGTTGTTGCCCTCGGTGGCCCGTCTTCAGAATACCGTGGCTGCTGGTAAATAGAGGGCCCAGTTATGCCGAATGCTTAACAGGATATGTAGAGAAGGTCTCATGCACTTTTGATTTTCGTCGGGCGGGTGCAACCCGCAGGGCATAGGGCATAGATGCGCGGGTTCACCCGCCTTAAATGGCTTTGGATTGTTTTGTCGGTCGATTATTCATTGCGTGACTCAAGCAAGCCGCCACACCAGTCGAGCGGGTAAATCCCGGCGCGTACCGCGCGATGAAAACTTGAGTAGGGCCAGTCACTGAGTTGCTCAACATGGCCATGTTTTTTCGGGTTGAAGTGGATGTAATCAAAGTGGTGCTGATAGTCGGCATCGTCACGGATCAGGTGTTCCCAATAACGACGCTGCCAAATACCCCGTTCGCCGCGGGCTTGAAGTGTGGCGGTGCGTGGTTCGCAACGCGGCAGGCGCCGGGCAAATGCGAATTTGATTACCTGCCAGCGCAAAGCAAAATCGGCATCGCCGGCAGGCAGCGTCCAGAGGCAGTGCATGTGCTCGGGCAACACCACCCAAGCGTCGATATGGAAGGGGTGTCGCGCCTTGGTGGCACGCACCGTGGCGCGCAGCAAATCAATTTCCCGCACCAGTAAATCGCTGCTGCGGTCACGCAGGTTCACGGTGAAGAAGTAAGTAGCGCCCGGCACGCGGGCGCGGCGGTAGTCAGACATGGTGGCTCATCCTTGAGCGATTTAGCGCTTGGTAAAACCATGGTGGACAAGCTTCGCGTTGTCCACCCTACGAACCCTGTGTTCATCCGAATATTGTGATTCGTAGGGTGGGAAACTGCGGAGCATTTCCCACCGGCTTGTCCGGGCTACTTGCTGCATCCGAACGCCGCACTTATATCGCCTGATGGTTTTGGTTCCGCCCTTACGGCGCCTCACTTTTGGCAGTCGCCCCAAAAGTAAGCGAAAGGTCTTGCCCCATGCATCCGGGTCTCGCTGCGCTCGACTTCCCTCACTCCATCATTGCTCCGTGGGCACGCTGCGACGGGCCATCCGTGGCCCAACGCAGCTCTCACGGCATCCTGCCGCTCAACCCACTGCACAACGATTGCGGTCGGCCTGCTGAAAGGGGCGTTGTCCGGGCGCGGATGGATGGGGCCGGATCAAAAGTGTGTTGGCTTTGGATTTTTTGGAAGGCGAGTGCGGTCACGCCGGTTCACGGTGAAAAAGTAAGTGGCGCCCGGCACGCGGGCGCGGCGGTAGTTGGACATGGCGGCTCATCCTTGAGCGATTTAGCGCTTGGTAAAACCATGGT
>JAURXE010000499.1 GCA_030654635.1 Pseudomonas sp. | reverse complement strand
TTGTATTCGCCCTTCAAGCGGCTGGCGACCACATCAAACTGCAGCACGCCGACCGCGCCGAGGATGATGTCGTTGCTGTGCTCGGGGAAGAACACTTGCGTTGCGCCTTCTTCGGCCAACTGCTGCAAGCCTTGGCGCAGTTGCTTGGATTTCAGCGGGTCGCGCAGGCGTACCCGGCGGAACAGTTCCGGGGCGAAGTGCGGAATACCGGTAAAGCCCAGGGATTCACCTTCGGTAAAGGTGTCACCAATCTGGATGGTGCCGTGGTTGTGCAGGCCGATGATGTCGCCGGCGTAAGCCTCGACCAGCATTTCACGCTCGCTGGAGAAGAAGGTCAGGGCATCGCCAATGCGAATGTCCTTGCCCAAGCGCACGTGGCGCATCTTCATGCCTTGCTCGTACTTGCCCGAACAGATGCGCATAAAGGCAATGCGATCGCGGTGTTTGGGGTCCATGTTGGCCTGGATCTTAAACACGAAGCCGCTGAATTTCTCTTCGGTTGGTTCTACGGTGCGCTCGTTGGCGACCCGTGCCAGCGGCCGTGGCGCCCAGTCGACGATGGCATCCAGCACGTGGTCAACGCCGAAGTTGCCCAGCGCGGTGCCGAAGAACACCGGGGTCATTTGGCCGTTATAGAAGGCCTCTTGATTGAACTCATGGCAGGCGCCTTGTACCAGTTCCAGCTGCTCGATAAAGCGTTCGTACTCATCGCCTAAATGCGCGCGGGCCTCGTCCGAATCCAGGTGTTGGATGATTTTGACGTCGGTGCGCTCGTGACCGTGGCCGGCGGTGTAGACGATGATGTAGTCGTCTTTGAGGTGATACACGCCTTTAAAGTCGCGGTAGCAGCCAATTGGCCAGGTGATCGGTGCCGCTTTGATTTTCAGTACCGCTTCGATTTCATCGAGCAGCTCGATCGGGTCACGAATGTCACGGTCGAGCTTGTTGATAAAGCTGACGATTGGCGTATCGCGCAGCCGGCAGACTTCCATCAGGGCGATGGTGCGCGGCTCAACGCCTTTACCGCCATCGAGCACCATCAGCGCCGAGTCGACGGCGGTCAGGGTGCGATAGGTGTCTTCCGAGAAGTCTTCGTGGCCCGGGGTGTCGAGCAAGTTGATCATCTGCTCGCGGTAAGGGAACTGCATCACCGAGGTGGTGATCGAAATACCACGCTGCTTCTCCATCTCCATCCAGTCGGAGGTGGCATGCCGGTCGGATTTACGCGACTTGACCGTACCGGCGATGGCAATCGCCTTGCCCATCAGCAAGAGCTTTTCGGTGATGGTGGTTTTACCCGCATCGGGGTGGGAAATAATCGCGAAGGTACGGCGCTTGGCGACTTCTGCGGCCTGGTTGCTCATGCTGGGGAAACCTGTCGACTGATAGTCGCTTTGTCAAAAATGGCGGCGATTATAGCCGCAAACGGTGTCGATGCGGCGCCCGGTTGGCGGGCTGATGCTTGGGGCGTTGTGCAGCATTTTATGACGCCTTGTTTTGAATCTAAAACAGTCAAGCAAGCAGGCGACAAACAGTGGTCAAAATGCGGCGATTTTTGCTTGATCTAGGCCGCCCATGGTCCTAAAGTTCGCGCCCGAACGCTCATGCTGGCAACGATCCATGCGGCTCAAGTACTGACGACGAGAGGTTTGCGGCTCTT
>JAURXE010000189.1 GCA_030654635.1 Pseudomonas sp. | reverse complement strand
ATCAACGCCCGGAATAGACGCGCGGCACCCGGCGCAGATTGCAAAAAATCTGATAAGGAATGGTCTGCGCCCGCGCTGCCACCTCGCTGGCGAGCACTTGTTTGCCCCACAACTCGACCCGACTGCCCAGTCCTGCAGCGGGTAAATCGGTCAAATCGACGCAAAGCATGTCCATCGACACCCGGCCGATCAAGCGCCCAGGCTGGCCGTCAATACTGACCGGCGTGCCGGTGGGTGCATGCCGCGGATAGCCGTCGGCATAACCCATGGCAACCACCCCAACCCGGCTCGGCCGTTCGGTAATAAAGCTGGCCGCATAACCGACCGGTTCGCCGGCGGCCAGTTCGCGCACGCTGATGATTTTCGATTCCAGGGTCATCACCGGCTGCAGTTGCGCGGCCAAGGCTTGTGGCTCGCCGAACGGCGTGGCGCCGTAGAGCATGATGCCGGGACGCACCCAATCGCTGGCCGGCTCGGCCGAAACCACTTGGGGCCAGCCAAGAATGGCCGGCGAATTGCGCAGGCTGATCTCGCCAGCCAGGCCTTCCCGCGCGGCATTAAACAGCGCCAACTGCTCGGCGGTGCGCGGGCAATCGAGCTCATCGGCGCGGGCAAAATGGCTCATCAACACAATTTTACCGACCTGGCCGCAGGCCTGCAGACGCCGATAGGCTGCCTGATACTCGACAGGCGAAAGGCCGACCCGGTGCATGCCCGAGTCGAGTTTCAGCCATGCCGTTAAAGGCCGGCGCAGCCGCGCGCGCTCGATTGCCTCGACCTGCCACAGCGAATGCACCACGCACCAGAGATCGTGCTGGTCAATCAGCTCAAGCTCGGCCGCTTCAAAAAAACCTTCCAGCAACAAGATCGGTTTGCCGACAGCGCCGTAACGCAACTCCAGCGCTTCCTCGATACAAGCCACGGCAAAGCCATCGGCTTCAGCCGCCAACGCCTGGGCGCAAGGCAAGGCGCCATGCCCATAGGCATCGGCCTTAACCACCGCCAGGGCTTTGCTGCCAGTGGCGCTGCGGGCCAGTTGATAGTTGTGACGCAGGGCTTGCAGATCAATTAACGCGCGGGCGGGACGCATGGGAATGGGCTTCTATCGAGGAAATAATTAACGACTGAACAAACTCTGTAGAAGTGGCCTTGACCGCGATGCAATTTTCGCCATCGAGGCCAAGGCCGCGCCTACACAGGCAACAGCTCAACCAACAGACTTCACTTCAACGCCGCAATTACCGACAGCTCGACCAGAATCTCTGGCTCGCACAGCGGCGCTTGCACTGTGGCGCGAGCCGGGGCGGTGCCTTGTGGCAGCCACTGATCCCAGACCTCATTCATGCCGGCAAAATCCGCTTCGATGTCCTTCAAGTAGATGGTCACCGAGAGAATCTGGGTCTTGTCGCTGCCGGCTTCACGCAGCAACTGCTCGATGCTGGCCAGGGTTTCGCGGGTCTGCTGGGCAATCCCGGCGGTCATGTCCTCGCCAACCTGGCCGGCCAGATAAACGGTGCCGTTGTGCACCACCACCTGGCTCATGCGTTGATTAGTGTGCAGGCGCTGGATGGGCATGTTTTGAGCTCTCGACTGGGGTGCTGTAACGGGAAATATCCAAACCACTGGCGCTGATTTGCGGGCGTTTATTGGCGATCAAGTCTGCCAGCAAGCGCCCCGAACCGCAGGCCATGGTCCAGCCAAGGGTGCCGTGACCGGTGTTCAAGAACAAGTTGCGCAGCTTGGTGGCACCCACAATCGGCGTGCCATCCGGGGTGGCCGGACGCAGGCCGGTCCAGAACTCTGCATGCTGCAGGTCGCCGCCTTGCGGGTAGAGATCGCCGACGATCATTTCTAGGGTTTCCCGGCGACGCGGATTGAGCGACAGGTCGAAACCGGCGATTTCCGCCATGCCGCCGACGCGGATGCGGTTATCGAAACGGGTGATGGCGACCTTATAGGTCTCATCGAGGATGGTCGAGGTCGGTGCCATCGCCGGATTGGTGATCGGCACCGTCAGCGAGTAACCCTTCAACGGGTAGACCGGCGCCTTGATGCCCAGCGGTTTGAGCAGTTGCGGACTGTAGCTGCCCAGCGCCAGCACGTACTGATCGGCCACTTCCAATTTGCCATCGATATACACGCCATTGATCCGGTCACCGGCAAAATCCAGCCGTTCGATGTTCTGCCCGAAGCGGAACTCCACCCCTAAATCAGCGGCCATTTGCGCCAACTTGGTAGTGAACATCTGGCAGTCGCCGGTTTGGTCATTGGGCAGACGCAGGGCGCCGGCCAGCTTGTCGGTCACCGCCGCCAAGGCCGGCTCCACGCGGGCAATGCCGGCGCGGTCGAGCAATTCATAGGGCACGCCGGACTG
>JAURXE010000498.1 GCA_030654635.1 Pseudomonas sp. | reverse complement strand
GCCTGGTTGATCGGGTCGTTTTCCAGGCCGCTGATAAAGGTGCCATCGATTTTCAGCAAGTCCAATGGCAGATGGCGCAGGTAGGCATAGGAGGCAAAGCCGCTGCCAAAGTCGTCGAGGGCGACTTTGATGCCTTGCTCGCGCAGCTTGGTGATCCAGTCGGAAGACACGCCCAGCTCGCCCAAGGCGACCATTTCCGTGACTTCGATACACAGCTTGTGGGCCGGCAACTGATGGCTGGCCAACAGCTCCTTAAGCAGTTGGTGCACTTCGCCATCCAGCAGCGAACTGCCGCTGAGGTTGAGATTGACCTGGCTGAGCTGGCGCAAGTGATGGGGGTTATGCTCCATCCAGTCGAATAACCGCCGTATCACCCAGCGATCAATCACCCCCAGCAAGCCATAGCGCTCGGCCGCGCCGAGGAACTGTCCGGGGGCAATCCATTCACCCGATTGTGGGTCGCGGTAACGCAACAGCACTTCGTAATGCCAGCCGCTTTCGGGTTGTTGCAACGGCACGACAGGCTGGAAGAACAGCTCGAAGTGCTGATGCTCGATGGCCGCGCGCAGGCGGGTAATCCACTGCAGTTGGCGTTGGTGCTCAAGCAGCACACCGTCGGCCGGATTGAATTGGTGGACTCGATTGCGGCCCTGATTCTTGGCCCGCTGGCAGGCGCTGTCGGCCCAGTTCAGGGCGGTTTCCCAATCGTTAACCGCATTGCTCAGCTCTAGCAGGCCGATGCTGACAAACAATCGAAACGGCCGGCCTTGCCAGCTGAAGACAAACTGCTCGACGCAAGCGCGCAAGGCCTCGGCCTGGGCCATGGCTGCGGCGGGGTCTTGTTGCTCAAGTAGCACAACAAATTCATCGCCGCCGATACGCGCCAGCTTGGCCTGGTCCGGCAGTTGGTGTTGTAGCTTGGTGGCCAACTGGCGCAGTAACTGGTCGCCGGCCGAGTGCCCGCACAGGTCGTTGACCTGCTTGAACTGATCGAGGTCGAGGTACAGCAGGTGACTGAAGTGCTGCGCCTGCGGATCGTTCAGGGCAGCTTGTAGCAAACGCTCCATTTCACGGCGGTTGAACAGGCCAGTGAGCGAGTCGTGGGCGGCGAGGTTTTGCAGGTGCAGCTCAAGGGCATGGCGTTCGCTGAGATCGACCACTATGGCCTCAATGCCCTCCTGGGCCGGCAGCAGGTACAGCGACAGGTAGACCCAGCGGGCATTGCCGCGATGATCGCGGACCTGGCACTCGCCACTGACTGTCGGCTGTTCGGCGCTTAATTGCTCCAGCAGGTGGTTCCAGTCTGAGGTTTTCAGCAGGCTCTGAATCGCCTGACCGCGCAGGGTCTGCTGCGGCAACTGACCCAGCAGGCGCAGGAAGCCAGGGTTGGCTTCCAGAATGGTGCCGTCGCGCTGGCAGCGGACGATGCCCTCGACGGCGTTATTGAACAGCGCCTGGTAGCGCTCGAGGTTATCTATGGCCTGCTGCTGGCTGGCGAATAAGTCGACGCGCACCTGCTCCAGTTGCTTGGCGCTGAGGATGCCAAACAGAAAAAAACTGATCGCCGGCAAATAGAAACTGATCTGGCTAAGCAGCGGCAGGTTGGGCAGCAGGCCCATCCGGCTCAGGGGCAGGGTGATCATCAGCAGGAACGCGGCCGACCAGAGCATCAGCAAAGGCTTGGCCAGTGGCCGATGGAGCTTTGCGCCATACAGGCAGAGGCCGATCTGGTACAGGCCATTGAGCAGGAACAGGCTGTTGATTAATTGCTGTTGGCGAAAGTCGTTAAGCCCCAGTACGGCCGGGCTGGCGCACAGCACTATCAGGGCAAAAAAACCATTGCGCAGCAGGCGCAACCGCCGGCCGTGCAGGGCCAGAATGCTGCAGATAAACAGGGTGCTGGCAATCAACGTGGCGGAGCCGGCGAGGTTCAGTACTATGGTCTGCAGGCTCGGTTGCAGCGGCCAGAACAGATTGATCGGGCCGAGCAGGGCGCTGTAATACAGCGTCGCGCTGAACAGGGTGGCGCAATAAAAACCCAGCTGGGGCTCGCGCAAGGTGCTGTATTTGGCCAGATGAAACAGCGCCATGATCAGCAGTGCGCCACACATCAGGCCGCTTTTCAGCCAGCTGTAGCTCAGCAGTTGCTTGCTGCTGGCGCTGGCTACCAGGGCCATGGGCAGGCTCAGGGCGGCGCTGCTTTCTACCCGCAGGAGGATCTCGTGGTGGCCGGCTTCCAGCGTCGGCAGCGGCAACAGGAAGTTCGCATAGGGTACGCTGCGGGCGCTGAACGGCAGCAGATCACCGGCGTGTCCGGCCGGCACCGGTTGGCCGTTAACCACTCGCCAGAACTGGATGTCGTCGGTAAAGGGATTGTCGATGATCAGTGACAGCGGCTCGGCTGAGTTGGTGTCGAGCGCAAAGCCGATCCACCAGGCGCTGCCGGAATAGCCCAGGCGCAGATTGCCATCGCGCAGTTGACCATGCAGCGGTAATTGCTCCAGCGCCTGGCTGGGGCTAAGGCTGGCGTGCGGATCTTCGAGCAGTTGGATTTGTTGCAGTGCCAGCGGTTGCTGGAGCATCTGCGCGCTGGCATTGACGGTTGGCAAAGCCGCTAAATTCTTGCCTGCAACTAAGCACAGACAGATCAGCAACAAGCAGGATGGCGTGCGCAGAAGTCGCAGCATTAACAGCACCTGTGGACAGAAAGTGGCTGCGCCCGAGCCTCTAATGAGCTCTGTGCGGTTTCCCGTGGCGCGTGCTGAATTCTAGTCGAAGCTGGCGGTGCTGCTGGGTGTTGTCCGCACATTCTGGCCAGCCCGTGAGCCAAATAGCGGCCAGCCGCCAGTGCAAGGGCTGCGTTGGCGGCTGAGGTTGGCTGGGCGAGCCGTCTGGGATCAGGCGGTTTGGGCTGGCGCTGTTGCTACTTGGCCGCGTCGGGTCCAGCGATTGGCGCGGGCGAAGGTGCCAAAATCGTTGAAGCGCACGCCCGCTTCACGCAGCAATTGATGGCCCAGGGGCACCGTCAGCTGGCGGATGTAGAAGGGTTCCTTGACCAGGAAATGGTGGATTGCATGGCTGCTGCCGAAATTGAAGCAGAACGCCTGCAGCGGCCACAGCCACCAGGGGTTGAGCACCTGGCATTGCTGCAACACGTTGCCGGCTTCGAGATCGCCGTAGTAGTGCATGTTCGAGCTGACAAAGTGCAGGCAGAAGGTGCGCAATACGTTGGGGCCGACCAGCACCACCACGGCGATATTGATGATGTTCATCACCGCCAGGCTGTTGGCCGACCAGTCGATTGGCGCGCCCAGCAGGCTGGCGATGCCATTGGCGGCATGGAAGCCAAGAAACACATACCAGCTGCCCCAGTTCAGCAGGCCCAACGGCGCATAGACCTTGAGCGTACGGCTGACGATCAGCCAGCGGTGCTGTGGATTCTTGGCCCGCAGAAAACGGATAAAGGACGACATCATGTTGTCGCCAACCATTAGCAAGCGGGCGATGCCCCAAGGCTCACCATTGGTGATGGCACGTTCTTCCATGTCGGTCTCGGTGCCGGAGACCTTGTGGTGATTGAGGTGCAGGTGGCGGCGCACCCAAGGGTTGATGGTGCTCGGCCGGGCCAGCCAGACCAGGCCCAGCATCAGGTTGTGCGGGATGCGCTGCTTGCGAAAATACATCGAGTGGATCAGATCATGCTCCAGCTCGTGGGTCAGCGAGGCGAAGAAGGCATTCAGCAACAGGCAGGCCCACCAGGCCATGTAACCGCCGACATAGAGCACGGCACTGGCGAGCATGCCGGCCAGGGCAAAAGCCAGGATGCCGGCGCCGAGGGCGTCCTGATGGTTGAGAATAGGGAAACGCTGGCGCAGTTCGGCGCCATGGGCCATTAGTACTTCGCGAATATGCGCGGCCTGTTGTTGCGGATTTAACTGCGCGGGGCTTGCGGGAGAGTGGGACATGCTTACATCCTCTAATCAATGTGCCGCCAGTGTGCGTCGATCCGCCGCACTGAGCCTGACCCTAAACGCCAACCTGTTGACCGGATGCGCCAATCTGCATGACTGATCAAGCCTCCACCCTCGCCAGCTGGACCCGCGCCTTGCGCAAACAGCTCGACAGCCTGGGCCTCGATAGCCTGGCGCTGTGCCGTGAGGCCGGACTCGATCCGCAGTGGATGGACAATCCCCAGGCGCGCTATCCGCTCTCGGCCACCACCAAGTTGTGGCAATTGGCGGTGGCGGCCAGTGGCGATCCGGCCCTGGGTTTGAAGACTTCGCAGTTCGTCACCCCGACCACTTTTCACGCCCTGGGGTATGCGCTGGGTGCCAGTGCCAGCCTGCGCGAAGTGTTCGAGCGGATCGTCCGTTATCACCAGGTGGTCAGCGATGCGTTGCTGCTGGAGTTGAACCTGGTCGGCGACTGCTACGAGTTTCGCCTGCGGGTGCCGCCTGGCAGCAGCGAGCCGGCGGCCGAGGCGCAGGATGCCTTCGCGGCACTCTATGTGCGTACCTGTCGCAATCGTCTCGGCCGCGCTTATGCGCCGCTGGCCGTGCACCTGCGCCGCCCGCCACCGGCCGACCCGCAACCCTGGCAGGCGGTGTTTCGTGCGCCCATCGTATTTGCCGCGCCCGAGACCCTGTTGCGTTTTGACCGGGCCAGTTTCGAGCAGCCGCTGGACGACGCCAATCTGGAGTTGGCCGAGCACAACGACCTGGTGTTGCAGCGCAGCCTCGAGCTGCGCGCGGCGCCCAGCTGGCAGCGCAAGGTGCGCGCCTGTTTGCAGGCCCAGCTGCCCAATGGCGAACCCTCGGCGGAGCGCATTGCGCAGATGCTGCACCTGAGCCTGCGCAGCCTGCAGCGACATTTGGCCGATGAAGGTTGCGGCTACGAGGCGCTGCTGGCCGACACCCGGCAGAGCCTGGCGCTGGCCCATATGCGCGACCCGCGTTGCTCGATCAGCGAGATCGCCTACCTGTTGGGTTTTGCCGACACCAGCAGCTTCAGTCGGGCCTTTAAACGCTGGACCGGTCTGACGCCGAGCCAGTACCGTGAAGGCCTGCCGCGCGGCTAACAGGCCGTTGAAAAGCTACTGCACTCGGCTATGCGGTGCTCGATTCGGCCAAAGCCAAGCGCGCGACTGCAATATGAGTCCAGGCTGTTGCCAGCCGGTATAGATCAAAGGTGTATGGTGACACAACGCGTGGGCGTGCTCGAATGCAGGCAGCGTTGCAGCGTCAGAGAGTCACCATAGCTGCGCCCTGAAAAAGAGGTTTGCCGATGCGTTCTGCTTATATCCGTCATCCCCTCGCGTGCCTGCTGCATGGGCTGGGTCTGGCCGCACTGATGGCGGTGTACCAGCAAGGGCAGATGCCCCTGTACCTGAGTATTCCAGCCTTTCTGCTGCTGGCGTTATGGCCCTGGCTGGGTCCTTGGCAGCGGCCGGAGGAAGAGCCTTCGGCGACGGTTGCCGAGTTGCCGGCCTTCAGTCAGTTGAGTCAGACCTTATCGCGCAGCACCTGCCATAACGCCTTGGCGGCCGCGCAAGTGGCGTTTGGCGTGCAGCAATTGGCCGACAAACTGCAATCGCAATTGCGGGTGGTGGAGCAGGTCAGCGTCGGCGCCCAAGCCATGACCGGCACTGAACTGAGCAGCGCCCAGCGCGCCGAGCAGACCTTGGCCGCCGCCTGCGCCGTGCGTGAGCACAGCGCCGCCGGGCAAAATCGGCTGCAGCAAGCTTTGGGCGGCTTGCAGCAATTGAGTGCGCAGGCGGTGGCCAGTCGTGAGCTGATGGCCGGCTTGAGTGCCAGCACCGAGCACATCGAAACCGTTACCCAGGTGATTCAGTCGATCGCCAGTCAAACCAATTTACTCGCACTGAATGCGGCCATTGAAGCGGCGCGGGCCGGTGAGCAAGGCCGTGGTTTTGCGGTGGTCGCCGATGAGGTGCGCAACCTGGCTAAGCGTACCGCCACTGCTACCGAGGAGGTCACGCAAATTGTCAGTGACATCCGCCAGCGCAGCGCGGCGGTTGGCAGTCATATTCAGCAGCAAAGCCTGGCGATGGAACAGGCGGCGCTGCAGGTCGAGCAGAGCGGTCAGCAACTGGAAGGGATTGCCGAACTGGCCGGCGCGGTGGAAGAGCAGGTGGCGCATATCCGCGCCGGCACCGAGAGCAATCATCAGCAGCTAGAGGGCCTGTTTGCTGCCCTCGAACAACTGCGCGGAGATGCCCAGGGCAGCGAGGAGCAAACCCGCCAGCTGGCGGTTGCCGCCGGGCAATTGGTGGGGCAGGCGGAGAGCGTCAATGAGCAGTTGGCGGCGGTCAGTCTGGACGATTATCACCAGCGTATTTATGACCTGGCCCGCGAGGGCGCGGCGGCGATTAGCGCGCAATTCGAGGCGGATATCCAGTGCGGTAAAGTCAGCCTGGCGGACTTGTTTGATCGCAATTTGCAGAGCATTGCCAATAGCTACCCGAGCAAGTTCAGCAGCCGCTTTGATGCCTATACCGATCAGGTCTTGCCGGGCCTGCAGGAGCCCTTGTTGGCGCGCCATGAAGGTTTGGTGTTCGCCATCGCCAGCACCCCGCAAGGCTACGTGCCGACCCATAACCGCGCTTTCAGCCAGGCGCAGACCGGCGATCGCGCCGTTGATGCACTGAAGAGTCGCAGCAAGCGGGTGTTCAACGATGCCACCGGAATTCGCTGTGGCAGTCATCAGCAACCCTTGCTGCTGCAAACCTATAGCCGCGATACCGGCGAGCTGATGCACGACTTGTCGGTGCCGATCATGTTGCAGGGCCGGCATTGGGGCGGGTTGCGGCTGGGCTATCGGCCCGAGGCGCAGCTGAGTTAGTGTTGGGCGACTTGCAGCAGGGCTGTCTGCAGGGCCGTGCATCTAGTCAACTTATTGAGACGCTTATGAAAACCTTGATCGATCATCTGGCGCAATATGCGGCCTATCACCGTGACCGGCGCAATATAACTACGCACTTTATCGGCATTCCCCTGATAGTGCTGGCGGTGGCGGTGTTGCTGTCGCGCCCAGGCGTTGCGCTGGTTGGTTTGTGGTTGTCACCGGCAGCGTTAACAGCGCTGGCGGCGGGGTTGTTTTACTGCCGGCTGGATCTGCGTTTTGGCCTGCTGATGAGTGGCCTGCTCGGCTTGTGTCTGTGGGTAGGCGCGGGCCTGGCGCCGCAGAGTGTTGGCGTCTGGCTTGGCTGGGGAGTTGGCTTGTTCGTGCTCGGCTGGATCATCCAGTTCGTCGGGCATTACTACGAGGGGCGCAAACCGGCCTTTGTCGATGACATCATGGGCTTGGCGGTGGGGCCGCTGTTTGTAGTGGCCGAGTTGGCGTTCTTGCTGGGTTGGCGTGATGAGGTGCGCGAAGAAGTCGAAAAGCGTGCCGGCCCAAGCTGTATCCGTAAGCTGTAGGGCGGCCTCGCCGCGTAGCGGCAGCCTGCCAAGCAGTGACGCGGGTAATTACTCCTTAAGGGCGCTGTTCGCCGCTTAATAGCGACAAGCTACTGGGACTTTCGCCCCAATTGCGGCGATAATGAGTGCACGCTTGTTCATCCAGCGCTTTTCTCTTTGATTGAGGCCATTTCCCCATGTGGTACAACGGTTTACTCGACTTGTCGGCCTGGCAGTTGTTGGCAGTTACCCTGCTGATCACCCATGTGACCATTGTCGCGGTCACGGTTTATTTGCACCGTTACTCGGCGCACCGGGCGCTGGAACTGCACCCGGCGCTGAAGCATTTTTTCCGCTTCTGGTTATGGCTGACCACCGCGCAGAACACCCGCGAGTGGACCGCCATTCACCGCAAACACCACGCCAAGTGCGAAACCGTCGATGACCCGCACAGCCCGGTCATCAAGGGTCTGCGTACCGTATTGCTGACCGGTGCCGAACTGTATCGCGCCGAGGCCGAGAACCCGGAAACCCTGCGCATCTACGGCAAGAACTGCCCGGAAGACTGGCTCGAACGCAATGTATATTCGCGCTTCCCAATGGGCGGCATCGCCATCATGGCAGTCATCGACCTGGCTCTGTTCGGCGTGCTCGGCATGACCGTCTGGGCGGTGCAGATGATGTGGATTCCGGTCTGGGCGGCGGGCGTGGTCAATGGCTTGGGCCATGCAGTGGGTTATCGCAACTTCGAGTGCCGCGATGCGGCCACCAACCTGTCGCCTTGGGGCATTTTGATCGGCGGTGAAGAGCTGCATAACAACCACCACACCTACCCGAACTCGGCCAAGCTGTCGGTCAAGCCATGGGAGTTCGACATGGGCTGGGCCTGGATTCAACTGTTCAGCTTCCTGCGCCTGGCCAAGGTCCAGCGCGTGGCGCCGATTGCCCACCGGGTACCCGGCAAAGGCAGTCTGGACATGGACACTGCCATGGCCATCCTCAACAACCGCTTCCAGATCATGGCCCAGTACCGCAAATTGGTCATCGCGCCACTGGTCAAGCAAGAGCTGGCCAAGGCCGATGAGTCGGTGCGCTACCAGTTTCGCCGGGCCAAGCGCCTGCTGTCGCGGGAAACCAGCTTGCTGGATGAAAAGCACCAGGCGCGCATCCAGGTGATGCTGGAGCAAAGCCAGGCCCTCAAGGTGATCTACGAAAAACGTCTGGCCTTGCAGCAGATCTGGGTCAAGACCAGCAGCAACGGTCACGACATGCTCGAAGCGATCAAACAGTGGATCAGCGAAGCGGAAGCCAGCGGCATTCAGTCGCTGCACGAGTTTGCCGCGCAGCTGAAGACCTACTCGTTGCGCCCTGCCAACGGCTAATTGCGCCTTAGCGACTAAACAGCCCGCCCGTCTCTGCAGACCGGCGGGCTTTTTGTTGGCTTTGTACCCGTTAGGCATTGAATGCAAAACCTAGGGTGGGCTTTAGCCCACCCTACAAAACAAGGCCTGCAATATATAACGGGGATATAACGTTTTAGGGCCGTTGATCGGCTCGACTGGACAGTCTTTCAAAATACATTATATTAAAAAATATATTGTATTTCTCTAAGGTGAATCATGACCATTGCCGATCCGGTGCTTAATATCGAGCAGCTGCGCGCCAATGCCGGTGCCGCCGGCCAGCTGTTGAAGACCCTGGCCAACCCTGACCGTTTGCTGTTGCTCTGCCAGCTGTCTCAAGGCGAACGCAATGTGG
>JAURXE010000187.1 GCA_030654635.1 Pseudomonas sp. | reverse complement strand
CTGTGGACCGCCTATTACCTCAAGCGCCAGGCGCCGCACCTGCGGATCGTCATCCTCGAGGCGCAAATCGCCGGCTTCGGCGCCAGCGGCCGCAATGGCGGCTGGTTGATGGGCGCCATGCTCGGCGAGGATCGCCTGCTCGCCGGACTGTCCGCCGAGCAGCGGCATGCCAGCTCGCAGTTGCTGCATGGCATCCCCGATGAAGTGGCCGGCGTGCTGCAACGCGAAGCCATCGACTGCGATTTTCGTAAAGGCGGCGTGCTCTATTGCGCGGCCCGTTACCCCGAGCAAGAGACCAGCCAGCGCGCGCACCTGCGCAGCCTGTATGCCGCCGGCCACAGCGAGGCCGACTACCGCTGGTTAAACCCGAGCGAGCTAAGCGCCCAGCTGCGCATCGCCCAAGCCTATGGCGCTATCTATTCACCGCACTGCGCCACCATTCAACCGGCCCGTTTGGTCCGTGGCCTGGCCCGTTGCGTCGAACAACTGGGGGTCGAGCTGTACGAACAAAGCCCGGTACTCGACTGGCAACCGGGACTGCTGCGCTGCGCCCAGGGTGAAGTGCGCGCCGACTGGATAGTGCCGGCCGTCGAAGGCTATGCCGGCAGCCTGCCACCGCTGGGCCGTTATCAGCTGCCAGTGCAAAGCCTGCTGGTGGCCACCGAACCTTTGCCGGCCGAAACCTGGGCGCAGATCGGCTTGCAGCACGGCCAGGCGTTTAGCGAAAGCAGCCGACAGGTCACCTACGGCCAACGCACCCGCGATGATCGCCTGGTGTTCGGCGCCCGTGGCGGCTATCGCTTCGGCGGCCAACTGCGCACCGACTTCAACCTCAACCGGGACGAAATCGAACTGCGCCGCTACCTGTTTGGCGAACTCTTCCCGCAGCTCAAAGAGGCGCGCATCAGCCACACTTGGGGCGGCAACCTCGGCATGCACCGGCGCTTTCATCCGCACATGCTCTGCGACAGACGCAGCGGCATCGCCTTGACTGGCGGCTACGGCGGCGAAGGGGTGGGCGCCAGCAATCTGGGCGGGCGCACCCTGGCCGACTTGATTCTGGGCAAAGACAGCCAACTGACCCGCCAACCCTGGGTCATGCACGACCAGTCGCCCAGCAGCCTGGCCGCCTGGCCGCCCGAACCCTGCCGCTGGCTGGGCTACAACGCGATCATCCGCAGCTTTGTGCATGAAGATCAGGTGTTGGCCAACCCCCACAGCCCGCCCTGGCGGCGCCGCCTGGCCAGCCGCATGGCGAGTTTCATGGAAAGTTTTATGCGCTGAGTAGCGCCCTTTGAACACCGTTCACCCCCAATAAAAACAGGCCCGACCATGACCATCAATCACTTCAAAAACACCCTCGGCATTGCGCTGCCAGACTCCGCACCGGTGGCCGTGCCCCTCGGCGAGCCGATTGCTGTGACCTCCAGCTACAACATCGAGCGCACCGACGGCGTCGAGACCGGCATCTGGGAATGCACCCCAGGGCGCTGGCGCCGGCAAGTCGTTCAGCAGGAGTTCTGCCATTTCGTTCTGGGCCGTTGCACCTTCACCCCGGACGGCGGCGAAACCCTGCAGATCGAAGCCGGCGATGCACTGATGCTGCCGGCCAACACCACCGGCATCTGGGACATCGAAACCACAGTGCGCAAAACCTATGTACTGATTCTCTAATCTCGATCGCCAAAAACAATAATTACGGAGCACCCCGCATGCTAAAAATCATCGTCCCCCTGCTGCTCACGGCCAGCGTCAGCCAAGCGGCAGAGAGCATCCGCATCTATAACTGGGCGGACTATATTGCCCCCGACACCCTGACTAATTTTCAGGCCGCCACGGGTATCAGCACCCATAGCGATGTCTACGACAGCAACGAAATGCTCGACGCCAAACTCATGGCCGGGCGCTCGGGCTACGACATAGTGGTGCCCTCCAACCATTTCATGACGCACCAGATCAAGGCCGGGGCGTTGCAGAAACTGGACAAGAGCCAGCTGCCCAACTGGCAAAATCTCAATCCCGTGTTGCTCAAGGCCTTGCAGGTCAACGACCCCGACAACCAATACGGCTTCCCCTATATGTGGGGCACCACTGGCATCGGCTACAACGTTGAGAAAGTCAAAGCGGCACTCGGCGACCAGGTGCCGCTGGATTCCTGGGACCTGATTTTCAAACCGGAAAACCTGAAAAAACTCAGCCAGTGCGGCGTCGCAGTGCTCGACAACGGCCCGGAAATGCTGCCGATTGCACTGCACTACCTGGGCTTGCCGCACCACAGCAAGAACCCCGAGGACTATCAGAAAGCCGAAGCACTGCTGATGCAGATGCGCAGCAACGTGACCTACTTTCACTCCTCAAAATATGTCAGCGACCTCGCCAATGGCGATATCTGCGTAGCGGTAGGTTTCTCCGGCGACGTGCTGCAGGCCGCGGCGGCCGCCGGCGACAAGGTCAAAATCGACTACATCCTGCCCAAGGAAGGCGCGCCGATCTGGTTCGACATGCTCGCCATGCCGGCCGATGCACCCAATCAGCCCGCCGCCTATGCCTTTATGAACTACCTGCTCGAGCCCAAGGTGATCGCTTCGATCAGTGACTACCTACACTACGCCAACGGCAATGCGCAAGCCGATGCCTTGGTCGACCCTACGCTGAAGGCCGACCCCAAGGTCTATCCGCCAGAGGCGGTGATCGGCAGCCTGTATCCACTGGAAGCCATGCCGCTAAAAATCGACCGGCTGCGCACCCGGATCTGGAGCAAGGTGAAAAACGGCGCCTGAGTACTAGCCCAGACCGCAACCGACCCAGCACAACCGCCGCCAGACCGGACGGCGGTTGGCTACTCGGTAAAGCGGCCCTGGCGCCCCGCGCCGTCGATAAAGCGCCGAGCACCGGCGACACTCTCACCACTCTCCAGCACCTTGAGCCCGCCGACAAACTCGGCCGTCAGGGCTGCGTTCAGCGGCAAGTCCCACTGCCCATAAACACTGGCCCGATCGGCCAGCAAACAAGCCTGGGGAAACCCCGCCAACTCAGCGGCCCACTGCTCGGCCTCCGCCCGCGCCGCGCCGCTGGCCACCACCCGGTTAACCAGACCGATCTGCAAGGCTTCCGAGGCCAGCACCGGGCGCCCACTGAGGATTAAATCCAGGGCTCGCCCCTGGCCGATAATGCGCGGTAAACGCACAGTGCCACCGTCAATCAACGGCACCCCGAAGCGCCGGCAGAACACCCCGAGGGTGGCGTCCTCGGTCATTACCCGCAGATCCGCCAGCAAAGCTAATTCCAGACCGCCGGCCACGGCAAAGCCTTCGATGGCGGCAATCAACGGTTTGCTCAGGAGCATACGGCTAGGGCCCATAGGCCCATCACCTTCAAGCTCGAGTCGATTGCGCCGCGCGCCGCCCTCAGCCACCGCGGCAAGATCGGCGCCGGCGCAGAAGTTACCGCCTGCGCCAGTCAGCACCGCGACGCGGGCCTGATCATCTTGCTCAAAGGCGCGTAAAGCCGCCGCCAAGGCTTCTGCGGTCGGTCGATCAACGGCATTGCGTACCTCCGGGCGATTGATAATCAGAGTGGTCACCGCACCGTTTTTTTCGACTCGCACACTCATGGGTCACCCTCGGCAAAATGAAAAAGGCCAGCATCAAATGCTGGCCTTAACCATAGCGGGCTGAGCTGCGGGACGTTAGCGGACTGGCCGATCCGCCCTTGAGGCTGGCTCGATCAACCGGCAAATTTCTGCAAGTTGGCCATCATCTCTTTCATCGCCTCAAGGTTGTCGCGCGGATGGGCGGCGCCGGTAAAGTCGCAAATCTGCTGCCACTGAGCGGCCACGTCTTCGGCGTCGAAACCGACTTTCGGGTCGAAACCGGCGCCCAGGCTGCGCTCCCAACGTACCTTACCGATCCAGCCGCCGCCGACTTCAAACAGGCCGGCGGTTTCTGCGCATTCCTCACTACCCAAGTAGACCACCAACGGGCTGATCAGCTCAGGCTTGAGTTGTTCAAACACCTGCGGCGGGATCAAGCCTTCGGTCATCCGTGTGCCGCCGGTGGGGGCGATGGCATTGACCAGAATGTTGTTCTTGCGTCCTTCCAGCGCCAGGGTACGGGTCAGGCCATAGAGGCCCAGCTTGGCCATCCCGTAGTTGCTTTGGCCAAAGTTGCCGTAGATCCCGGAGGTGGAGGCGGTGAAGATCACCCGGCCAAAATTTTGCTCGCGCAGGTGCGGCCAGGCGGCGTGGGTAACCTTGTAGGCGCCCTCGACGTGAACCTTGTAGACCAGGTCCCAGTCGGCGTCTTCCATCTTGACGAAGGATTTGTCGCGCAAGATACCGGCGTTGTTAACCAACACATCGACACGACCAAAGCTGTCCAGGGCGTTCTGCACGATCTTGCCGCCGTCGGTGACGGAGTCGTGGTTGGCCACTGCCGTGCCGCCGGCGGCGCGAATTTCCGCCACCACCAAATCGGCCGCCGAGGCATTGGCGCCCTCGCCGTGGCTGCTGCCGCCCAGATCGTTCACCACCACGCGCGCACCATGCTTGGCGAACAGCAGCGCATGGGCGCGCCCCAAGCCGCCCCCGGCGCCGGTCACAATCACAACTTTGTCGTCAAAACGTATGGCGTTGCTCATTTATTCAGCTCCGGCGCTTATAGGTAATGTTTTGAGTGTCAGCCAGACCAACAGCCGCGACAACCACAGTCGCGCCGCTGAATGCCGTGCAATAAGAGCCCGCGATGCTTGCCTAACCGACCGGAGTGATCAGGCTCAGGTGGTTATACAGGTGCAGCACATGGGCCTGCGCATACTCGTCGTGCGTCAGGGCGCCATAGGCGAAGTGCGGCTGCAACTTGCCGGTGTGCCCGGCAAAACGTACCAGAGCGGCCTGCAAGCGCTGCAGCGCCAAGGCCGGATCGCTCGGAGCATCGAGCGCCGGGGCGCCGGGGATCGCCTCGCTTAACGGATGACGCATGGCACCGCGGCTGGCAAATACGCTGAAGGCCGCCAGCCCCAGTGAATGGCGAAACCAGGCCGCTTTAAGTTCAGGATAGCCATCAATCGAGTAGTCGACGCTCTGGGCGCAGTGGTTAAACACCTGCGCCGGACTCCAGCCCTGCAGACTAACCAGTTGCTTGGCCACCAGCCGATCAAGTGATTGCAGCGCCCCTTCTATGCTCAAGGCCGCCGGCCTAGCACCGGCTGGCAAGCTCCAGTATCCAGCGCCTAGGGCCGCCACACCGGTGAGAGCGGTGAGTTGAAGGAAATGACGACGCTGCATACTTAGCCTCCTATTATTATTGTTGTAGAAACAGTGTTATGGATTTTCTGCTTGGCGAAATTGCAGATAGTGCTGCAACACCTCAGCCGGTGCTTCTGTCTGCGGGTAGTGGCCGATAGTGTTCAATAAAACGTAATCGGCATTCGGTAGCAGTTCACGATAGCGCACCAGCATATGCACGCCAGAAATCGGGTCAACAGCACCAACGATCAGTCGTAAGGGCAGCTCTTCGCGTTGCATCGCCGCCAGCCAACGGTCACGTTGCACGCGCCGTTCGGGTATATAACGGATCAATAAATGCAGCACTGCCGGGCCATTATTGCTGGCAATTAACGACCAAAAGTCATCCAGTTCGGCGGCGCTGGCTTGAGTGTCCGGTCCAAAGATTCGACTAAAGTTGCGCGCCAGCTTTTGCCGGGTAAACAGCTTGCCCAGCAGCGGCCCCAGCGGGCTCAACAGCAACCGCTGCGCCAGCAACGGTCGGTGAGTTTCGGGAAACAGTCCGCCATTGAGAAACACGCAACTGGCCAGCCGGGTGCGGCCCTCGTAATGCCGCGCCAGCAACTCTTGGGCGACGCTGTCACCGTAGTCATGGGCCAGCAGATGCACGGGCTCGGCGATGCCCAGATGGGCCAGCAACGCCTGCTGCAAGTCGGCTTGTTCCAGCAGGCTGTAGGCGTGCCCGCGCGGCTTGGCGGAATAGCCAAAGCCGAGCATGTCGCAGGCGATCAGCTGATAACGTTCGCTCAGCGGTTGCCACAGGTAATGCCAGTCCCAGGCCGCAGTCGGAAAGCCATGAATCAGCAGCAAGGGCGTGCCTTGTCCGGCGGTCCAATAGCGAATCGCAAAACCCTTGAAGATGAATACCTGGCTCTGCCCGCGCCACTGCGCCAGGGCAATCCCGGCCAGGGCCATTAGTTGTCGTAACCGGGATTCTGCTGATCCAGCTTGCGCAGCAGCGCCGGCCACGGCAGCGCGCCACCCATGCCGGTCGGGCTGCGCATCACGCCACTGATCATCGCCCGCGCGCCGTCGAGAATGACTTGTGGGATATGCACCAACTCACCACCACCGCTCTGCGCCATGACCTGGATTTCACAGGTGCGCTGGAAGATAAACATCATCAAAAACGCATCGGCGATGCTGCCGGCACAGGTCATCAGGCCGTGGTTACGCAGCAACATGAAATTGGTATTGCCCAGATCGGCCTGCAGGCGAGCCTTTTCTGCATGATTGAGCGCCACACCCTCGTAGTCGTGGTGCGACAGGCTGGCCAGAACAAACAGCGACTGCTGCGACAACGGCAAAATGCCGGCCTTTTGCGCGGCCACCGCTACACCCGCGGCGGTATGGGTGTGCAACACGCAGTTCACGTCATGCCGCACTTCATGCACGGCACTGTGGATGGTGTAGCCGGCCGGATTGATCTCGAACGGGCTGTCCATCTGCTTGGTGCCGTTCAGATCGACCTTGATCAGGCTGGAGGCGGTGATTTCATGGAACATCAGCCCATAGGGGTTGATCAAGAAATCTTCGGTGCCCGGCACCTTGGCCGATATATGGGTGAAGATCAGATCATCCCAGCCATGCAGGGCAATCAGCCGGTAACAGGCGGCCAGATCGACCCGCGCTTGCCACTCGGCGGCGCTGACTTGGGTTTTAACACTGGTAATGGCGGCAGGAGCATTCATCAGGATCACCTCGCTTTTATTGTTAGGAGCTGCCAAGCACATGTCGCGCCAGCAAGTGCCTAGCAGTCTAGCGAGAGATTCAAGCGGCGACAGTCGCCTTGGCAGCCAGCGGACTGACCCTGCGAGTCACAGCAGCTCGGGATAGTCGGCCAGCAGCAACGGCCACTCCATCTGAACTGCTGGCGCGTCGGCCAACAGGCAAAAGCCGTCGAACTCAAACGCCGGCGCCAAGGTGCAGCCAACCAGGCTGTAACTGCCCAAGGGCCGTGCGGCTTGCCAGGCATGCGCCGGCACCGCCCGTTGCGGCATGGCGTCGCCCGCCAACGGGCCGAGCACTTGGCGTTGGATAAGCGCCGGCAATTCGGCGATCAGCAACTCCAGTGGCTCACCTTCGTAGAAGTGCCACAACTCATCGGCATCGACTCGGTGCCAGCGGCTAACTTGCCCTGCCGGCAACAGAAACACGATCGCCGACGAGGCCAGGCGGCCGCTGGGCAGGCGCAGGCCCGACTCAAACAGCCGCCGGTAATAGCCGCCTTCGGGATGGGCCTGCAATTGCAGCTGACGGATTAATTGCGCGACGCGGGGCTGCATCAGGCTTTTAGTGCGCTGATGAAGTCGGCCAACCAGGGCTCGGCATCCAGCTCGGGGCTGGCGGTTTCACTGGCATCCAGGCGCAGCATCGGCAGCACCTCACGAATGCCTAACTCGGCATACAGCTCACGTACCTGCTCGCCGCCGCCACAAAAGGTATCGCCATAGCTGGAATCTCCCAGGGCCAACACCGCCCCCGGCAAGCCATGCCAGGCCGGCAGGTGGTCACGAATGGCGAAATACAGCGACTGCAAGTTATCCGGCAACTCGCCCATACCGGTGGTCGAGGTCACCACCAAGAAGGCTTGTGGAGCAAAGGCCTGGACATCGGCCAGTTGCGCACGCGGGCTATGCCAGGCATCGAAACCCGCCTCCTTAAGCAGTTTTTCGGCGTGATGGGCAACTTCTTCGGCGGTGCCATAAACAGAGCCGGACAGTATGGCGATTTTCATTACAACTCCAGAAACATGCAAAAAACAGCAATATTATGCCGCAGTACAGAGTGACCCCGGATGTTTTAAACTGCGCGCTTCCTGCACGCCCTGGAGCCACTGATGATTAACGCCAAACTACTGCAACTGGTGATCAATGCCTCCAATGACGGCATTGTGGTGGCTGAACAAGAGGGCGACGACAACATCCTGATCTATGCCAACCCCGCATTCGAGCGCCTTACCGGCTATAGCGCGGATGACATTCTCTATCAGGATTGCCGCTTTCTACAGGCGGGTGATCGGCAACAGGCGGGGCTGGATGCCATCCGCGCCGCCGTCAAAGAAAAACGCCCCTGCCGGCAAATAATCCGCAATTACCGCAAAGACGGCAGCGTGTTCTGGAATGAACTGTCGATCACCCCGGTATTTAACCAAGCCGACCAACTGACCTATTTCATTGGTATCCAAAAGGATGTCAGCGCTCAGGTTGAAGCCGAGGAGCGCATTCTGGCGCTCGAAACCGAGCTATCCGAATTGCGCGCCGAACTGGCCAGAGTAAAACCTCGAACTTAGTCGCGTTTTGACGGTCTGAAATTTGCTTGATCCAAATATTGCAATCCTGGTTCAAAGACTGTCATGAGCAAAAAAAGCCTCCTCAATAATGAGGAACTGAATTACATCCAACAAGTTTTCGGCAATAACTTGGCGATTGCCGGCTTACCGACGCCGAGTTTTCGAGTGGATGGCGGCGCGGCGGCAAACGCTATTCTGACCGACCTTGGTAAACATGCCGAATTGCATCTGGACGCCCAACTTGGCGATCAGCACCTGCGCTTCCCACTGCACCTGGTGGAGGATGAATTCCATATTCTGCACTTGGAGCTGGGCGCCCCCAGCATCTTTCAGCAAGGTGATGTACAGCGCTCCTGGCGGCTCAATCTTGAGCAACCGTTGTGTTTGTTGCACAAAAACGGGCGCATGAGCGACCTGT
>JAURXE010000183.1 GCA_030654635.1 Pseudomonas sp. | reverse complement strand
TTTTGCAGCACGGCGCCAATGCCTTCCAGCGACAGGCTCATGTTGATATCGAACGCTTCTGCGTTATCCGGCGACAGGTAGCTGGTATGCGGGTCGTAGGTCTCGGCAAAGGCGTTCATATAGGCTTGGAAAATGTCTTCGCCACGGGTTTGGTTGAGCCGTGAGACTTGGTTTTTGTAGCGTTTGATTAGCAGCTCTTGAATCGCCTTTGGCTCTTTGCCGGCGATCTTCAGGCGCAGCACTTCATCTTTCAGGCGCTTGCGCCAGAGCTCATCGAGTTCAGCGCTGTTTTTGGCCCAAGGGGATTTCTCTCTATCAATCAGCAGGGTCTCATCGACGTTAAAATCCAGTTTGTCGGTGCCTTGATTGAGTTGTGCGAGGGCGAAATCCAGGCGCTCCTTGAGGCGATCTAGGTGGCGTTTGTAGATGGCAAAGCCTGGGTCCAGATCGCCGCCTTTGAGCAGGTCATCGAACTGGCTGCCCCACTGGTCGAACTCGGCAATGTCAGCGGCGGTGAAATAACTGCGCGAGGGGTCGAGCAGCTTGAGGTAGCCGGCATAAATTTTGATCGAACGCTCGTCGTTCAACGGTGGCTTGTTGTAATGGTGGCGTTTGAGCAGCTCGACCATATTCAAACTGGCGATCACTTGCTCGCGATCAGGCTGCAACGCATCCCAGCTATTCTGTGAGCTAACGGCTGCCAGCAGCGGCAACGGCGCTAGACTCAGCAGGAAGGCGAGGGCGGTGCCGGGAAGGAAGTGCTTCATGCTGATTCGACTCGAAGGCAAGTGATGACGCATATTAGGTCGTCTTTGGCGGGCTCGGTTCCATTGGCAACCGGCTAAATAATGCAATAAACCCGACAAATGCAGATCGGGTTCAGTTGAAACTAACTATGGAGGCAGCATGCAGGCTTTGCAAGGCGTGGAAGGTGGTGTGCAGTGGGTGCAACGGCCAAATCCTGGCTGCGATGTTGGGCAGATTCGGATTCAAGTCGCGGCAGCCGGACTTAATCGGGCCGACCTCCTACAGCGCGCAGGATTGTATCCGCCGCCACCCGGGGCGAGCGACATTATGGGGCTGGAATGTGCCGGAGTCGTCACTGAAGTCGGCGCGGGCAGTACTTGGCAAGTGGGCGACCGGGTCTGTGCGTTGCTGGCTGGCGGTGGCATGGCCGAAGAAGTGGTGGTGGATGCCGGCCACGCTCTGCCAGTGCCCGAGGGTTTGTCCCTGCTGGAAGCGGCTGCATTGCCTGAGGTGTACGCCACAGCCTGGCTGAACCTCTACCAGCTAGCCGCGTTACGTCCCGGCGAGAAGGTACTGGTGCATGCCGGCGCGAGTGGCGTGGGTTCGGCGGCTATTCAGCTGTGCAAGGCCTTCGGTAACCCTTGCTGGGTCAGTGTCGGCTCGCCAGAGCGCTTGGCTTATTGCGTGGCCTTGGGTGCCCAGGGCGGCGTGGTCCGTACTGAAGGGCTGGATGCCTTGCGTGATTTTGCCCCCTTCGACGTGGTACTTGATCCGGTTGGCGCCAGCTACGCCCAGAGCAACCTGCAGTTGTTGGCGATGGATGGCCGCTGGGTGCTGATCGGTTTGATGGGCGGGCGCGAGGTGCAGTTTGATCTCGGTATGCTGCTGGTCAAACGGGTGCAATTGCTTGGTTCAACCCTGCGTAACCGCGATGAACTGTTCAAGGCCGATCTGTTACGCGATCTGCGCCAGCATGTGTGGCCACTGTTTACCGAGGGCCGGCTTAAGCCGCAGCTGGAGAAAGTTTTTGCCGCCAAGGATGTCGATGCCGCCTTTGCGGCGTTGGCGAGTAACCAGGTCAATGGCAAGTTGGTCCTGAGCATTAACGATAGCCTGATCTGATCAAGCTCCATGGCTACGATTGGCTCAGTCAATCGTAGCCATGGTTTCAATCAATAAGCTTTAGCGCAACGCCATCTTTATGATCATCTTCGTCAACTACTTATCACCCCCACGAGGAAGCATCCATGTCGCTGATCAACACTCAAGTCCAGCCTTTTAAAGTAAACGCTTTCCACAATGGCAAGTTCATTGAAGTTACCGAGCAGAGCCTGCAGGGCCATTGGTCGGTACTGATCTTCATGCCGGCGGCCTTCACCTTCAACTGCCCAACTGAAATCGAAGACGCGGCCAACAACTACGCCGAGTTCCAGAAGGCCGGTACTGAGGTGTACATCGTCACCACCGACACCCACTTCTCGCACAAGGTATGGCATGAGACTTCGCCAGCCGTGGGCAAGGCCAAGTTTCCGCTGGTCGGCGATCCGACCCACACCCTGACCAACGCGTTTGGCGTGCACATCCCGGAAGAAGGCCTGGCCCTGCGTGGCACCTTCCTGATCAACCCGCAAGGCATGATCAAGACCGTGGAAATCCACTCCAACGAAATCGCCCGTGACGTGTCGGAAACCCTGCGCAAGCTGAAAGCTGCCCAGTACACCGCCGCTCACCCAGGTGAAGTGT